>JAAZLP010000359.1 GCA_012799265.1 Phyllobacteriaceae bacterium
CCTGAATAAGCATCGGCTTGCAGGATTCCGGAGAACCCGGCCAGATGGAATTGAGGATGTTCGCCCTTGCGATCGGGAGAGAACAGATAGGCGGCGGCCGGCGGATCATCGCCCGCAAAGGGTGTGTCGTCGCGGACATAGACCCAGATGCGGCCTTGCTTGACCGCGCGTTTGGCACCGCCCGAAGCCAGCGCCACTTTGGGGTCGAGAACTCTGATCGGGGTATCGTCGGCGTGGAGCCGATCGGCAGCAAAGACATGGTCACGAATACGGGACACCAACGGCTTGAGCACGCCAACCGCCTGGCCGCACCAGTCGATCAGTGTCGAGCGTGGAATATCGGCGCCCATGCGGTCAAAGATCTCACCCTGGCGATAGAGGGGAAGATGGTCGTCGTATTTGCTGACCAGAATGTGGGCGAGTAGCCCCGGGCCTGCCATGCCGCGGGCCACCGGGCGGGTCGGCGCCGGTGTCTGCACCATGGCTTCGCATTTGCGGCACGATTTTTTGGGCCGGGCGATCTCGATTTTCTTGAGCTGGGCTGCAACCAGGTCGAGGATCTCGGAAACGTCTTCACCCACCAGACGCAACTCGCCGCCGCAGTCGGGGCACTCTGAACCGGGATCGAGGGTGCGGCGCTCGGCGACAACATGCTCGCTCAGAACTGGCTTGCCACGCCGACGGGGAGCAGAGCTGTTGAGTGGTGGCGCAGCGGCCTCGTCCTCATCGGCGCTGTTGTCGATTGCGGCCCTTGCGACCTCCAGCCCCTCAAGGGCCAGCTCGAGCTGTTCGATATTGCGCGCCACTTTCTCCGAAGAGGCACCGAACTTCTGCTTTTTGAGCCGCACGATCTGAACCCGAAGGGCATCGACGAGCGCTTCATAAGCGCGGTTGGATCGGAAGAGCTCCTGGATCTGACTGGCCTGCGCAGCGATGATCGCGCGCAACGCATCAAGGTCTTCAGAGTGGTGTTCGGCAGGGCTCGTCATAATGAGCAAACCCTAGCAGAACCGGGCGCTTCGCACCAGAATCAACGCGCAAAAACAGCGAGATAATGCGCCAAAAGCGATCAGGAAAATCGCTGTGGCGGTGCTCCCCAGCTGGGACGGCGCCAATCGATCCCCTCCCAGAGCATGGCCAGTTGCGCCGGGGTCAGACGGGCCGTCCCATCGGCTGGAGAGGGCCAGGGAAAGCGGCCCTTCTCGAGGATCTTGTAATAGAGACAGAACCCCTGGCCATCAAAATAGAGGATCTTGATCCGGTCACCGCGACGGCCACGAAACGCAAAGACCGATCCACTGGCCGGCTTGTGCCGCAGTTGATCCTGGACGATCGCTGCGAGGCCCGCGATCCCTTTCCTCATATCAGTGACGCCACAGGCCAGGTAGACCCGAACGCCCGTGCCCGGTCCAATCATGCTGCCTCGGCGATCCGGATCAACCGGATCCACTGCGCATCACTCATGGTTGCGCGGGCGCGAAGGCTACGGCCGTTGGTGAGAACCAGCTCGACGTGATCGACCGGATCGGGATGATCATTGTCCCTGTCCGGAGCAGCATCCTCGGTGATCTCCACCGGCACCAGCATCGGATCACGGGGGCTCATGAGCCCCTTGCGGCGCATCTCGCGTCGCCACTGATAGATATGCTGGCGGGTGATATCATGCCGACGCGCAACACCAGCGACAGTCTCGCCGTCCACACCGACTTGACTCAAAACCGAAAGCTTCTCTTCGTCCGACCAGCGCCGCCGTCGCTCAATGCCCGTCATCACCTCATAGCGCATGAAATCTCCGACGCTCGCGTTGCTGACGTCAATAACGACGCCAATAGCGACGGTCATTACACGTCAGCACCTGCCCAGCGAAAGGCGGCCCAACCCGGCCGGTTACGGAATGCCCGGTCACACTCTCGAACCATCTAAAGCGCGGCAATGATTGCTAGCGCTCGCCGCGCTGGCGGCCAGCTGTCACTAAAGCGATGAAGGGGAGTGGTGCCGGCAGCAGGGGGCGAACCCGCCCCCCCAAGATTAGGGGCGCGTCTTCGACAGACTGCGGTTAGCTAGCGTAAGCACATAACCCAGGTTATCAATGATACGTTCGGCCTCTTTAGACTGGTCTGGATCGAGATCGTATTCGACGACCAGAACCGGCTTGTTCTCCTGGGCAATCAGTTCGATAAGCCGGGTTGATTCAGCAACCATGCTTGTCCGGTTCGCTGCCCCAGGTTCTCCGACATTGTAGAGCAAGTCTTCCTTGGCAAGTCCGTCAATGTTTGCGCGATGACTGGCGTCGGTTAGCAATTCTTCTGCGTTCTGCTGAA
>JAAZLP010000360.1 GCA_012799265.1 Phyllobacteriaceae bacterium
CTCAGGCCACTGCCGCCATCGAACAGGGCAAGATCGCCGTCACGTCGGCCGAAACCCTTGTCACGACACCAAATCTCGACGTCATCATCGACGCGACCGGCAAGCCGGGCGTTGCGGCGGATTACTGCCTCACCGCCATGGAGCACGGCAAGCATCTGGTGATGATGAATGTCGAAGCCGACGTCACCATCGGGCCCTATCTGAAAGCCCAGGCCGACCGGCTGGGCGTTGTCTATTCGGTTGGCGCCGGCGACGAACCAAGCTCCTGCATGGAACTGATCGAATTCGTCTCTGCCCTCGGCCTCGACATCGTCGCGGCGGGCAAGGGCAAAAACAATCCGCTCAAGCATGACGCCGTCCCCGACGACTATCGCGAGGAAGCGGCGCGCCGGAACATGAACCCGCGCATGCTGGTGGAATTTGTCGATGGCTCCAAGACCGCCGTCGAAATGACCGCCATCGCCAATGCGACCGGCCTCACGCCGGATATCCCGGGCATGCATGGTCCCGCGACCAATCGCGATGACATGGCCAAGGTGCTGATCCCCAAGGCCGATGGTGGTATTCTCAATCGTTCCGGCGTCGTCGATTTCACCATCGGCAAGGGCGTCGCACCAGGCGTCTTCGTCATCGTCAAGGCCGAGCACCCGCGCATTATTGAGCGCATGGACGATCTCCATATCGGCCATGGCCCCTATTATGCGTTCTTCCGGCCCTATCACCTGACGAGCCTTGAAGTGCCGCTGACCTGCGCGCGCATCATGCTCACTGGCAAGCCGGATATGGTGCCGCTGCCGCGTCCAGTTGCCGAGGTCTGCGCTGTCGCCAAGCGCGATCTCAAGCCGGGCGACGCGCTCGATGCCATCGGCGAGACCTGCTACCGCTCCTATGCCATGACGGTGGTGGATTCCCGCGCGGCCGGTGCGGTGCCGGTTGGCCTGCTCGAAGGGGGTAAGGTCACCGCGCCGATCAAGCAGGGCGAACTGCTGACTACGGCCAATTGCCAGCCGGATACCTCCACCCGCCTTTACGCCCTGCGCCAGGCGCAGGACCGCATGCTGGGCTTCGAGGCGTCCTGAAAGGCAAATCTCTCCGGTGGAGAGATTTGAGCCGAGAAGGCCATGAGCGCTATGCGCGAATGGCGGGGCCGGAGGCTTATTCTCCGTCGATTTCCTGCACCAGGGGCAGCGGGTAACGCGCCCTGGGCGGCAGGCGATGGAAGATCACGCCGACGAGGACGATCAGCGTGCAGCTCATCAGCAGCACGATGAAAAGCGTCAGCGGATCAACCGGCCCCGTATAGGTCAGGAGCGGCACCGCTGCGGCGGGCGGATGGGTCACCCGCAGCACCAGCATGACCAGCATGGTCATGCCCACGGCCAGCGTCGCCAGCCACCAGGGCTCGGGCACGACCAGCATGGTCAGCACGGCAAAGATCGTGGCGATGAAATAGCCGGCAAAGATATTGATCGGCTGCGCGCCCGGCGAACCGGGTTGCCCGAACACCAGAAGAGCCGTCGGTGCCAAAGGCGCCAGCAGCAGCGGCATGCCGGTCATGGCCCCCATGGCGCCCACCAGCGTGACACTGACTGTCGTTCCGACGACGGATCTGGCGTGAATGCGCCAATCGTGGCGCGGTTCGTGCCGGGCAATATAGCGAGCGAGGAGCGGATGCATTGGACAAAGACCAAGATGGGGGCCTCCCCTATAGGCGTCTCTGCACCCCCTGACGAGCCCGTTCAGCGCGCATCTGCCTTGCCTTGGCGAACGCCTTGGCCTATTTGCTGACTGAACCATTCAGGAATAATCATGACCGAGACCATCGATCTCCGCGCTCCCCAGCGCGTTCGCCATGAAACCCGTTCGCGTCTGCTCGAAGTTACTGCCATCACTGACGTAACGCCGCTGATGCGCCGCTTCCGGCTGACGGGTAACATGGCCGGGTTTACCTCGCTCGGCCATGCCGATCACATCAAGGCTTTCTTCTTCCCCGAAGGCGTTGAGCCTTTCACGCCAACCATTGGCCCCAATGGCGCCAACTGGCCCGGCGAACGCCCGGAAATGCGCGACTACACCCCGCGCTACTGGAATGTCGAAGAGGGCTGGATCGAGCTTGATTTCGTCCTGCACGGCGATGGCCCTGCCTCAAGCTGGGCCGCCAAGGCCGAGATCGGCAGCAAACTTGTCATCGGCGGGCCGCGCGGCTCCATGGTCATCCCCGCCGCCTATGATTGGTACCTGCTCGCGGGTGACGAGACCGCCCTACCCGCCCTCGGTCGCCGCATCGAGGAGCTGCCGGCAGGCGCAAAAATCCTCGCCATCATCGAGGTCGATAACCCGGCCGAAGAGCAGCGCTTCGAGACCAAGGCCGACCTCGACCTCCGCTATGTTCATCGCAATGGCGCCCCCGCAGGCACGACGACACTGGTTCAGGAAGCCGTCGCCGCAGCGACGTTCCCCGAAGGCGAGGCCTATGCCTATATCGCGGGCGAAGTGACGATGGCCCAAGCCGTCCGCGCGCACCTCACCGAAGTGCGCGGCTTCCGCCCGGACTATATCAAGGCCGCCGGGTACTGGCGCCTTGGTGTCGCGGACGCGCACGAAGACCACTGATCAGCAGCGCGCCGGGGCGCCCGACCCCGGCCTAGCCCGGCTGACCACCCACGAACTGGACGGCCCGCGCCCCGCCGGCAATACCAGCCTCAAGGCAGACCTCGTGGCTTTCGCTTTGCATCAGGCTGGCGACAAATCCGGCGGCAAAGGCATCCCCTGCCCCCGTCGTATCGACGACCTCGACCAGGGGCGCCGAGCGGCTGATGCTGATGCCATTGCGA
>JAAZLP010000361.1 GCA_012799265.1 Phyllobacteriaceae bacterium
CGAACATCTGAACGCCCCTGTTTGAGGATCCTGGATCATGTGCAGTGAGGTGATAATGGCGTCTCGAGCGTTGATCCGAATGAGGCTGGCATTGCCTCCCGAGGCGGTGCAGATACCAATGTTGCCATAACGATCAGCCGCCCGAAGGATAGCGCGCTCTTCGCCGGTCAACACAGAAACAGGTTTCTCGCGTAAATCGGTCAGCAGCAACCGGTCATTGCCGTCATCGAAGATTCCGGCTGTTGCGGGAAGCCCGACGAGCGCCGTTGCAATCAAAATCACAAGTGATGCAATGGCCTTCAGTCTGCCTGCCTTCATGTCCATCTCATCGCCAGTTCTCCGGATTCAACGGAAACCCACACAGCTTCCTCATCCTAGTCAGGCCAGGCTGCGCTATCCATGCCATCAAGCGCGATCCTCAATCGGCCGCTCTCGATCACCCAGGCGATATGATTGGTCGCGCTGAACGTCGCCCTTGCCGGTGTCGGAGACGGCAAGGGTCCGAGGATTTCAAGGCGCGGCCCGTCGCCCTCGATGGTACACAGATTGGCGATGGCGTGGCTGACGTCACCTTCATCGTTTTCTCGTGCGAACAGGAAAACGCCGTCATTACAATCCGCGCCGCTACTGCAATAACTGCACGAGGTGATGTCGATGGTCTCGCTCTGACCTTCGGCGCCAAGTGAAATATCGATGAGACGCTGATCTCCGTCCTGGCGTGTGGCCCACGCAATACCGCTTTCCTCATCGCTGCGAGCGAGGCCATCGGGATCGCCAAAATGACTGGTGATGCGCAGCAATTGCATGCCCCGGCACCACGCATAGGCGTGGTCGGTCAGGTAGACGAGGCTCTCAAGTCGCTGTTGTGTCAGGTCCAGTCGGCACGCGCCCGCGTTGATCCAGGCGCCGGTATTGCCGGGAGAATTCTCGATCAGCGTGCAATAGCTGTCGCGATAATCGAGCCAGGCCGATTGCGAGGTGGCAATCGCGTCGCGGTCCGCTGCGCTGCAATAGTTCTTTGCCGCCCGGGCGAGCGCGGTCTCGATGTCCAGATCCAGCACGGCGCTCTGGTCCATCATGCAATCACCGGCCATGGCGCCGCCAAGAGCGTAATTCGGCTGATCGAGACAGGCCGAATAGGCTTCGCCGATATTGAAATGCTCAGCACGGGTCGGCGTACCGGCCAGGGCAAGCACGCCGGAAGTGAGTGCGAGCAATATTGCAATGTCTGATAGAGTGCCGACGCTCTTCATAATGCCGCAGTTCCCCAGGGTTATGAGCCGCCGCGTTCGGTGGGGCCGACATCCCAATCCTGTTCGACCGTACGCAACCGAAGAAAGTTTACACAATCGCCGCCATGATGTCCCGATCGGCTCCAACACCACCGAAGATTGCTTCCATCGACTGTCAAATGCGCCGTTTGGGCATAATCCCGATAGGCGTTGTACTTATCTATCACAATATCCGGCTTGCTGTGATAGGTTTTTCTCCTAACGTAGTGCAAAATCAGGATTTCTGCACCACTTCCTCCCCCGCAGCGGATGCAAGATGCTGGACTTGACGCTCGTTAGCGGAAATCTGCTATGTTCTGAACGGTGTTGATACGACAAGAACAAGAGGGGGATCGTGGCGCTATCGCTGACGTTACAGCGCGGGCATTCGCCGGTGTGGAGTACAGCGACCAGACCGAACTGAAATTATCGCAAGGTTGCGGGCGACCGACGCCTTGACGATTTCGCTGGTTGCTATCGAGAGCGGCATTCTGGTCGGACACGTCGCCTTCTCGTCGGTCATGATCGACGGGACGGATCACTGTTGGTTTGGCCTAGGACCTGTATCGGTCAAACCCGATCATCAGGGAACAGGCATTGGTTCGGCCCTGATCCGCACGGGTCTTGAGCAACTTCGCTCCCGAGGTGCCGCCGGATGCGTGGTTCTCGGTGATCCAGCCTATTATTGTCGCTTCGGTTTCGAACAAGATGATGATTTGCGTTACGAGAGCGTGCCGCCCGAATACTTCATGCGCATAAACTTCACTACCGACGATACGCCAACCGGCCGCGTCGAATATGCACCTGCCTTTGCAAGGTAGTGCCACTGGCCTCGTTCCTTGCAGGCATCAGCGCAGCCTCCGAGCTACCTAACCTCGATGCGGGCCAAGCAGCTGGTAATTTCCAACGAGGTTATCATGGTGTTGAGCGATAACCTCATGACCGAAATTGCCGAACACGAACCGGATCCAGTGGATGCGAAAATTTGTGCTCTGCTTCGCCGCACTGGGTGGTTGTGGGTCGTCGACGGTCAATTTTGCTCTCGTGGCAAAGCGGGCCTGGATCATTGCGCTGCTTGCTTCCAAGCATGAGCTCGTCAGCACGCTCGAGGCTTTCCGATAGCGTTAACGATCCTCCAGGCCGCCACTCTGTCATCCCGATGCTCGCCGAGATGTAGATTTCCCATCCCTTCCAAACGAAGGGTGTATTGGAGATGGCAGCGCTAATTCTCTCAGCAATCTGGTGCGCTTCATCTTTGCTTGTATTCGAAAGCAGCACGCAGAATTCGTCGCCGCCAATGCGGGCAAATATGTCGCCCTCGCGCAAAACAGCACCCGCAAGATTGGCAATCTGAATGAGAGCGGCGTCGCCAGCGGCATGTCCGTATCGGTCGTTGATCGTCTTAAACCTGTCGAGGTCAATCATCATCACGACGATTGGTGTGTTTGACCGCTGCACCAATGCTTCGCAATGGAGCAGTCTATCGCGAAAGCCCCGGCGATTGGTGAGGCCGGTCAAGTCGTCCCTTGTGGCAAGGTCGGTGAGGTTCGATTTTAACCGATCGACAGCCATCAACAGAAAGCCGAGGTTCCACACACTAGCACCGAGAATGGCACATACCAGGAACCAGGCGGCGTGATCGTAATATTGCTCGCTCGTAACTGCTCCGATCAAACGAAGGCTGTTTGTGACCGCCTCGCTTCCCTGCCCCAGAATAATGATTAAGGCGGCAGCTATGGCGACAGAAGCACCGGCCGATCGAGAGCGTGCGTGCCAAAGCGTCGTGACCGCCAAGGTTACAGGAATAATCTGACTGGCCGCAGCGATAACATTGACGGCCTCCTGGCGAGACCCAAGCATAAAAAGGCCCGCCATGGTGCTGGCCATGATCACAAAGACCGCTGTGCCGTCGAACTGGGAGCCATAAAAAACACGAAGCCCCTGCCACATCGTGGCAAAGCTCCCCGAAACCAGGGTCAATCCCGCAAGAGCTATGAAGCCGCTTTCCTGGCCCAAAAAGAGAAGGGCGCCGCTGACGCATGTCATGACGAGCGCGGCCAGCCAGTACCGGGCGGCGGTCATCGAGCTGTTAGTATAGGCGATGACCGCCCACACCACGGCAAGGCTTGCGGAGTTCAGCAAGATGATAACGTAAAGCGTAAGGAAATCGAGTTGCATTGCCCCTCTGGGAACGGATCATTTCGACAATGCCCGCAGGAATGTGGCAGCCGATGACATGACCGTCTCCCTATATCGGCTCGGCAAACTTCCCCTTAACGCAGCAGCTAAGCTTTTATCGGATCAGCCGCATCGGGCATCGATATGCCGGGGGGATTCATACGGTTCGACTGGACGGCCAAATCGTCGGGCGGCGGCCCGAAGTCTTTAGGGCTAACCAGGGGACGACGTAGTTTTCTCGCGCGAGCGCGATACAACGACATTCCTGCTGGTAATTCGACGAGCAGTTGGCCGCTTCTCCATGTTCGCAGACCGTCTCAAGAAACTCGATGGCGAACGGGCATCGGGGTCGTGTCCGTTGCACGACACCTCAGATTGCCGCCATCACCGGGCACTCGCTCAAGACAGTGACGGCGATCCTCGACAAATACCTTGCCCGCACCCGCGTTCTCGCTGGCGAGGCTGTGACCCTGTTTGAGAACGCAAAGAGCACAAAGTTTGCAAACCGTCTGCAAACCAGAACCCAGAAGCCCCTAAAGGGAGACGCTAAGTGATTGAGAAATATGGAGCACCCGCTGCGATATAGACGGGCACTGTAGTTGTTGGGAAATTTCAGTTCACACGACCAACTGAATGGCCGTTTAGCGCCCCATGCACGAACCCGCTCCGCGGGAGGGGTGCGCGCGGTCAGTTCAGCGTTATCGTTTAGACCTTTGAGCGAGTGAGGTCGCAGTCGGACCATGGAGTTTCTTTCAACGAGAGGAACTCCCCATGGTTATGTCATCGACCGCTGCTCCCACCACGCCACTGCGCCAACGCATGCAACAGGACATGCTGATGCGCGGCCTGGGCGTCCACACCCAGCACGATTATGTGCGCCACGTCCGGCGCTTCGCCGCCTTCTTAGGTCAGAGCCCTGATGTGGCCACGGCAGATGATATCCGCCGCTACCAGCTCTTTCAGCATGAGAGCGGCGTCAGCCCTTCCACGATCAACGGTGCGGTCTCGGCCTTGCGCTTCCTGTTCGACGTGACGCTGAAGCGGCGGGATCTGGCGCGGGCCCTGGTGATCACCCGCTATCAGCGCCAGCTGCCCGACGTGCTCAGCATCGAGGAGGCGACCCGGTTGCTCGAGGCGGCACCAGGCATCAAGTACAAGGCCGCGCTCGGGGTCGCCTATGGCGCGGCCTGACCGAGATCGTGCAGATCATCGGTCGGGCCACCCGCGACGCGCCGGGCAAAACCCGCGCCCGCTTCACTAACCTGATCGCCGAACCGGATGCATCCGAGGAAGCTGTCACCGAGGCCATCAACGATACCCTAAAAGCTATTGCTGCCAGTTTGCTGATGGAGCAGGTGCTTGCGCCCCGTTTCGAGTTCAAGCCGAAGAACCCACAAAGCGGGCCGGTCGAGGGCTTCGACTATGGTGAAGGCGGCTATGACCCCAACAAGACCAATGTCGGCTTCAACGAGGATGGTTGGCACGCGGCAGATGGAGCGCGTGCTGTCCCATGCGGCGGAAGCTGGCGCAAAGATCGTGCTGGTCGGCGATCCGCAGCAATTGCAATCCATCGAAGCAGGTGCAGCGTTCCGCTCGATTCATGAGCGTCATGGCGGCGTCGAAATCCATGAAGTGCGCCGCCAGCGCGAGGACTGGCAGCGGGACGCCACGCGCGATCTGGCGAGCGGCAGAACCGGCAATGCCATTGCCGCCTATGACGCGCACGACATGGTGCATTCCGCCGAAACACGTGAACAGGCGCGCGGCGATCTGATCGACAGATGGGACCGTCAGCGGCAGGCGTCACCGGACGCGAGCAGGATCATTCTCACCCATACCAATGCCGAGGTGCGGGAACTCAACGAGGCCGCCCGCGACCGGATGCGGGAGGCTGGCGATCTGGGCGAGGACGTGCGCGTAATGGTCGAGCGTGGCAAACGCAGCTTTGCCGTCGGTGATCGCGTCATGTTCCTGCAAAACGAGCGCGGGCTTAGCGTCAAGAACGGCACCCTCGGAACCATCGAACAGGTCAGCGCGCAGAGCATGACGGTGCAGACCGACGATGGCCGGTCCATTGCCTTCGACCTAAAGGATTACGACCGTATCGACCACGGCTATGCCGCGACCATCCACAAGGCGCAGGGCATGACGGTGGATCGGACGCATGTTCTGGCGACACCGGGCATGGACGCACATGGCAGCTATGTCGCCTTGTCGCGGCACCGCGACAGCATGGACTTTCATTATGGCCGCGACGACTTCGCCGGTCAGGACAGGCTGGTGAATACCCTGTCGCGGGATCGCGCCAAGGACATGGCGACAGATTATGAACAGCAGATCGACCTCGCACAGGATTATGCCGAGCGGCGCGGCATCACCTTCCGCGCCCGTGTCGCCCAGATCATGCGCAGACTGATGCCGGAGCGAGTGCGCGATGCCGTCGATGACATGCTCGACAGATTGCGCGCGCCGGGCGACGGCGTGCCTGGCCCCGAAGCCGGAACTGGCCGGGAAAGGGAAAGGACCGGGAAGCCGGTGGTGGAGCAGCAGATCGGGGACGACCCGGAGGCCGCGTTGCGCCGTGCCCGTGGCCGGGCCTTTGTCCGTCATGCCCGTGCTGTGGACGCGATCTTCAAGGCGCAGGGGCAGGACTTGGCTGCTACACCTGGACAGGTGCAGGAACTCAATGAGGCCCGTGCGGCCTTCAATGATCTCCGGCCCCACGGTTCTCACGATGCCGAAGCGGTTTACAAGAAGAACCCCGGCTTTGCGGCTGATGTGGCTTCTGGTGATCGTGAGCGAGCCATGCC
>JAAZLP010000362.1 GCA_012799265.1 Phyllobacteriaceae bacterium
GAGCCGCAGCAGATGCCGGAACACTGCCTGGCGAAGATCGGCTACGACCAGTTCGCCAATGACGGAGATGAAATAGAAGCGCGCGCCACTGGCCACGGCCATCACCGCGGCAATGGCAATGATGATCCAGGCGTAACGGCCGACATTTTCGAGATTCTGGCTGATGAAGCCTTCATCGATCACCCCGCCCATCAGGGCGGGAATGGCCAGCGAGGCCACTGTCGATACCGTCATGAACAGCAGCGTCAGCGTCAACCGAACCGGATAGGCCAGCATGAAGGGCAGAATGCGCCGCAGTGGCCGCAGGCGGCGCGGCGCGGCCTTTACTTCATCGACTATCGCGGATGGATCGGTGTCAGCCGTAACGGGCTGGTCTGTCATGCGGGTCTACCTGGAAAAACCGGCGGACCGGCGAGACACCTCATATAAGGGCAGCCATCCGCTCGGGCAACAATTGGCGCGACGCAACAAAGCCGCAGCCTCCCCCATACTTGTGGTTTATTCGACCAATGCGCCCTTGCGGAACCGGCAATCCTGCTGTAGGAAGCCGCCAACAAACCAGTTTCTGCTCTCCGGGCGCCACGGCGCCCGTTTGATTTGAGGCATGCCATGAAGACCGATATCCACCCGGACTACCACACCATCAACGTGGTCATGACCGACGGCACCACCTACCAGACCCGTTCGACCTACGGCAAGGAAGGCGACACGCTGCAGCTCGACATCGACCCGAAGACCCATCCGGCTTGGACCGGCACCCAGGGTCAGCTGATGGACCGCGGTGGTCGCGTCTCGCGCTTCAAGGAGCGCTTCAAGGGCCTGGGTATCTAATCCCACCTTGTACAAATTCGAAAAGCCCGGCCATTGTGCCGGGTTTTTTGTTGGCCGGATCAGCCCATGACCTTCCTTCTGTTCTTTGCCGCCGCGATTTTCGAGATCGGTGGTTGCTATCTGGTCTGGTTGGCCGTGCGGCAGGGTCAGCTCTGGCTCTGGCTGCCCGCGCTGATTGCGCTCGGCGTCTTCGGCTATCTTTTGTCCCTCACCGGAATAGAAAGCGCGGGGCGCGCCTTCGCCATCTATGGCGGGATTTATATCCTCGCCTCGCTGGTGTTCATGGTTGGTTTTGAGGGCGTCCCACCCGATCGCTGGGACCTTATTGGCGCAGGCCTCGCCCTCGCCGGTGCAGCGGTGATTTTCTTTGCCCCGCGTGGCGCCTAGCGCTTGAACGCGGCCTTGAGCCTGGCCATCTGGTCGGCCACGCCATTGGCATTGGCCTCCGAAGTCATTGGCATTTCCCCGCGCTCCAGCGCATCGAGCTGCATCACCCGATCAAACAGCCGGTCGCCCTTGTCGATAAAATCTCTCAGCGTCTCCGGCAGCAGATCATAGCCCGGCCCGCCCCGCTCGCTCGGGGTCGCTGAAAATTTGACCTTCTCCTTTTCGGAGCGGGCATTTTCCCTCGAGATTTCACCTTCATTGACGGCGCGCTGAAGCAATAGCCAGGATGCCAGCTGCATGAGCCGCGTTGTCAGGCGCATGGATTCGGTGGCATAAAGAAAGCTGGCTTCGCGCGGCAGGACCCGGCTTTCGACCCGCCCCTGCTCGTCGAGATAAGAGGCGACAGCCTCGATCAGCCCCATGCCCTCGCGATACAGCGCGTCGAAACCACCGGACGCGACGATCCGCGGTCCGATTGAAATGGCCTGGCTGGTTTCGCTGGTCTCTGGCACGCCCGATTCTCCGACTTCGCCCATGCTAGCTGCAATGGAACGCTACGTCATTTGAGGCTTGGGACTATTGTTAACATTCCGGTCTAAGTGAGGCAGAGCAAATCCGCGCCGGAAAAAGAAAAAGAGCCGCACGAATACGGCTCTCGAAGTTAACAGGGAGGCGTCAAACAGAGGGAGAAACCACTCTGAAAAATTCAGAACAAACTGAATAATGACACCCTAACAAGGAAACATTAATTGACCCTTAACAGGAGTCGATTTCTTAACCTTGCCCAATTCTTACTGGTAAATAGACGCAGTCATCACCAGCGCAGCGGTCGGCGACGACGCACAGCCAGCAACTGACGCATGAATACCGCCAGGGGCTCGGCGCGCCAGGCGCGCTCCACCGCATTGCGCGGCGGCAGGACAGTCGCCACTGGCGCTTCCATGGCCGGCGCGCGTCTGAGCGCACCTTCCAGAAAATAGAGGCCGCTCAACGTCAACAAAGCGGCGATTGCCAGCAGATTCCAGTCCATACGTAAATTCCTATCAGCCCTCAGGAAAATTACTTACTGGATTACCGGAAACGATTGAACCTTTAGACAATATTAACTTTAACAATTCGCATTGTTCAGAATTTGAACGCCGCCTCCGCCGCTTTGCGGGAATCGCTCTTTGCGGCAATGGCCGCCCTGAGGCGGGCGATTTCGCCCTCGAGCAGGGTAATGCGCTCCTCAAGCTCCTC
>JAAZLP010000363.1 GCA_012799265.1 Phyllobacteriaceae bacterium
CCACCAGCGCCGCGATTTCGTGGCCGGCCTTGGCGATATCCTCGGCATAGCCCTCGTAGCGCTCATTGCCGATCGTGCCGAAGGCCTTGGACCGGATGAGGTCGGAAAAGCCGACAATGGTGTTGAGCGGACGCCGCACCCCGCGGCTGATCCGCGCCAATAGCGCCGGATCAACATCAGCCGGTCCGCCGAGCCGCGCGGGCGTCGTCTCCCGCGCATGCACCAGCCCGAAATAGCCGCTGACGATACCAGCCTGACCCAGCGCAAACAGCAGGATATCGGCCTTGCCGTCGCCCGAGCGCAGCGACAGGCATGGCCGCGCGCTTTCGGCAAAGCGGGCGGGACGCTCGAGGAACTCCCGCAGCGCCATGGTTTCGTCGGCAGCGACCAGTGCCGAAATCGGCTGACCGGTCAATTGCTTGTTGCCCGAGGCGAGCAGCGCAATGGCCGTCGCGCTGGCGCTATTGACCACCCCGGCCCGCGTCGCTTCGATAAAGCCGTCCCCGCGCAGATCGGCAAAGCTCTGCGCAAAAGCCTTCACCGCGTCTTCGTGGCTCGTGCGCACTTCGGTGGCGCTGGCCGACAGCATCAGGGCAGGACGTCCCTGCCAGGATATGGATTGCAGCCGTGCCGTCACCGGCACCAGCGTGCCATTGCGCTGCACGAGATGATTGACCGGGCCCGCCTGCTGGCCCTCATCGCCAAGCGCCGGGAAGATCGCCGAAAGCCCTGCACTGCGGAGGCTCTCCACCGTGTCATAGCCCACCATCTCGGTAATGGCGCGATTGGCGAACAGCACCTGCTGGTCCCGGAACACCAGAATGCCCAGCGGCAGCCGGTTGAGAACCAGCGTCTCGCCGCCAAGATTGACCAGCGCGCCCGTGCCCGTATTGGCAACGGTCGGAAGGGGCGTCGGGGCCGCTGGTTCGGTGCGGTTTCGTTCGCCGACCCGGTCCGAAAGAATGCGCGACAGCTCGTCGAAATTGTAGCGAGAGACCCGCTCAACCGCGTCAGGGTCCGGCGTGTCGGACGGCGATATCTCGGCCGCCTCAGGCGCGATGGCCTCCGGTTCGCCGTCACTGTCCTCGATGTGCGGCGACTTACTGACCGCTTCGCTCTCGGGCAGTGCCCTGAAGCCCGCGCCCGTCACCTTATAGAGGGTCGGCGCCGCTGCCTCTTCTGTCTCTGCCTCTGGCTCCGGCTTTGCCATCGGGATGGCATCATCGCCTTCATTGAGCGGGGTATAGAGGTCTTCATCGGCAGCAAGACGATCAACAAGACGGCTCAGCCGTTGCGATACGCCCTCATCCGCACGACTGTCGTCTTCGGATACGCTTGGCGCACTGTCTTCCACGACCTTCAGGCTTGGCGACGGCGGGGGCGGTTCATCCGCCAGCGCCTCCTCCCATGCCTGCGGGGCGTCATTGTCGGTCGGGGTGGCCGCCTCGATCTGTTCCGCCGTCTCATAGGCCGTTTCCGCGTCGACATCGCGCCAGCTTTCAAGCTCGCGCGCATAGCTCTCATCGGCCGCCAGTGGCTCGGCCTTCGCCTCGACCGGCTCGACATTGTCGAATTGTTCGGGATCAACCGGTTCGGGATCAACCGGTTCAGGGTCAGCAGAGGCATCCGCTGCCTGCGCCCAGGCTGGCGCCATTTCCTCAGGCCCGAGGTCCTCGTCGTCCTTCAGAACGCCAGCTTCTTCCAGAATATCGCTGTCGATGGGGTCGACGGCCACAATGAGCAGCGCGGCCTCGTCATGCTCCCAGACCAGCGGCGTGGTGGTGCAGGTTGCCGAGACCGGCTTCTCACCGGCCCGAAACTGGATACGGGCAAGGCTGCTGCGACCGGGAATGCCGAGCCGGATCGTGCGCGCCACCTGTCCCTTGATCGGCACGGCCGGCGCAGCGCGCTTGAGCCCATGCTTCTTGATTTTCGCCAGGAACAGGCCTGCGGCCTCATTGCTCCAGATCAGACGCTGCCCGTCCGACGACCATAGCCAGGCCGGGCGCGCGTCGTCGGCAAAACGCAGTACAGTCTGCGCCTGCGGCAATGTGCTCCAGCTTGCATTCATCAGCAGCCCGTCTTCCCGGTCTGGGTCCGGTTGGCTCGTTCCAAAACGGCACAAACGTCCGGAGTTCCTTAAGTGTTCTTCAATATAGTGCTGGTCCCGACGAATCCAGCCCGCCAAGCCCGTGCTGGTCAATCCTGCGCGAGAATGGTTAAGCCCACGCTTTCGCGCGGCTGTGATCTGCACCTGTCCACAGGACAAAATAGGTGCTTGTCATGGCGATTTTCTCGACCTATGTTCCGCGCGCTTTCGGAAGCCGCCCAGCGCCGCTTCCTTCGCACTTTTGCCGCCTTAGCTCAGTTGGTTAGAGCGCTAGATTGTGGATCTAGAGGTCCTCGGTTCGATCCCGAGAGGTGGTACCACTTCCCCTACATTGTCAGCCTCAGCGCCGAGATATTGCGGGCGATCTGCTGAAATGCGTTACGCAGCTGGCTCCC
>JAAZLP010000364.1 GCA_012799265.1 Phyllobacteriaceae bacterium
CGCCCATCTCGTCGGTGAGATATTTGTCCACGACGCGGCCGGTGATGGGTGCCGCGGGAGCCGCATCGTGAAGCTGGAAGGTCATTGGATCACGTTCCTGCCCATCGGCCTTCAGCCCCTTGTGCATGTTGCGGATGACGTCACCGCGCTCACCCAGTTCACGCAGCGCCGGTTCCATCTTCGCGCCAAGCTCCCAGACGCCGGGTGCGTGTTCGGTGGCCAGCCCCATCTTTTCCAGCTTGGCGAGACGGCGCAGGCGAAGCGTCCGGTTGAACTGGCGGCGTGCATCTGTTGGTTCATGGCGCAGATCGAGGAACCTTTCATCGGCCTCCTCGGTCATGGCGCGGTCGATGCGCGTGAAGCGATCCTGATCGATTTCGGCAGACAGCTTGCGGCTCTGTTCGATCTCGGTCACGGGGCCGAGTTCCAGCGTGGTCAGTTCGCTCGCCCGCTCACGAATACCATTGGCGAGATAGTCGCCATTGATTACCAGGTTCTCGCCCAGATCGTCCTTACCCCGAACGATGACATGGACATGGGGATGGCCGGTATTGTGGTGATTGACCGCCACCCAATCGAGTTTCGTGCCAAGGTCGGCCTCGATGCGGCTCATCAGATCGCGGGTGTGCTCGGTGAGGTCGGAAAGATCGGCGGCATCTTCGGGCGAAACGATAAAGCGGAACTGATGGCGATCATCCTTGCCACGATCGAGGAAGGCATCTCCATCAGCGCGATCGTCGGTCGCCGAATAGAGCTGGCCACGTTCGCCATCGCGCGAGGTGCCGTCGCGCTGTATGTAGCGCAGATGGGCAGCCCCTTTGCCGTTCTTCCCCGCGCTCTGAACGTATCGGGTTTTGACGACGACGAGGCGCACTCCGGCCGCACTGTGGCGCCAGCCGCCTGATAGGGTTCGGGCGCGGACAAAGGCCGCGCCGCGGCCGCGCTTGACGCCCGGACCTTTGCCAGCCCGCGATGCCTTCCCGCTCTTTCCGGCCGAACCAGATGAAGGCGACGAGGACGTCCGTGATGCGAATGATGATGATCTGCCGGGGCTGTTGCTATGCTGACGCGCCAGCTTCTTCGCCTGCGTCAGAAAGCTCTTCGCCTTGCCCGCCTTCGGCACGTCGGATTTGATCCGACCTGGCCTGGGACGAAAGCGGTTCTCGTCGTCGGTGCTCATGGGCGCATCCCATGCCGTTTAGGCACGCAAACGGCAGATATTCGGCTATAGTGCCGGTCAAACCCCAGCAAAGCCAAGGCTTTGCGCCATATCGCGGCACGCGAGGCCCAAAAGCAGGGTGCCGTGCGCCGCGCCCCAAAACAGTGTGCAGACAAGGGCTTGCCCAGAAACCGGCCCAACAGGGTGCCGGTTTCCTTTATCTTGCCCTCCGCCTTCCCTGCCTTTTTTGCCCTTCCTGCCGGGAATGCAGCTAGGCGACCCCTTGCCTGACTGCAAAGCGGAAGCGGACCAAAAGCGCGTGGAGACGCAATGCTCATGGCGCATCTCCATTGCTCGCACGGGCCACGAATATGCCGCCGGCCTGCGGCTCCTGATCGATGGAAACGGGCAGAGGAACGGTTGCACGGACGTCGTTCGACGGCTGATTGGCCACCGCCGAATTGTTGCCGGATTGCGCAACGAAGAGCGGAGCTTCGCGCCAATCCGGTGGTGGCGGCGGCACGATCGTCGGCACATCAGGCGCAGTCGCAAGCCCAAGAACAGGTGCGAGCGTGGCGACATA
>JAAZLP010000365.1 GCA_012799265.1 Phyllobacteriaceae bacterium
CCTCGCCGGTCAGCTCGCCGAGTTTCTTGAGATTCTCGACAATGGCGGGACGGCTGGGGTCGGTGACGTCATCGGGACGATAGGTGGTGCGGACACGGCCGATATAGCCGTCGCCTGCCATCTTCTGGTGATGGGTCAGGGGATCGAGCGCGAACTCGGTGGTGGCGATCACCTCGACATTGAAGCGATCGAGGATGGCGCGTGGCAGCAGGTCGGGGGTGCCGAGCTTGGCATCGATCTGGTCGTAGATGCTGTCGGCGGTCGCGCCGGAGAGTTCGTCGGTGATGCCGAAGACGGCATGCAGCGAATGGTCGACCCAGGTCTTCGAAGGCGTACCGGCAAAGAGGTAGTAATTGTCGGCGAAGAGCTGCCAAGCCTTGCGCTGATCGGTCTCGACCGGCTTGCCATCCTTGCGCGGAATGCCCAACGCGTCATAGGAAATGCCGCGGCTTTTCAACATGCGCAGAACATAGTGATCGGGCGTCAGGAAGAGCGCTGTGGGGCTCGCGAAGCGGGTATTGTCTGCGAACCAGGACGGATCGGTATGCCCATGCGGGCTGACAATGGGCAGATCCCTTACCGCAGGATAAAGGTCGCGCGCGATCGAGCGGGCCGGTTCGGATGCAGGGAACAGACGATCAGGGTGAAGGTGGTTTGGCTGTGTCATGGCTGGGTTGTGCCATGTTCCGTGGGCAGTTTCAACATCTTCCATACAAGATTAAACAGCATGGCATTTGAACTAAATTAACCGCATATCAAGACGGAGATTTGGACGCGCGATGTCTCGCAGTAGCCTTGCGGGGAGCGGGTGAGAACAGTCCGGAACGGCGACTGCCCAGAGCAAGATTGGCCACGAGGCCAAGCGATTGCAGGAGGGTATCGTGACCAATCTCGACTTCAACAGCATGGCCGTCGACATCGAGACGGTGCAGCGGCGTGCCCGGCGCAGCGCCCATATTCAACGCGCTCAGACCATGCTGATTGCGGCTTGTCTCGCGACGCTGGGCGTCGTTGCGGTGGCCGGAACACTGCTCGCCAACCTCTTTTGATCACCAAGGCGTGAAGGCCAGGGCCAGACCTTGAAGGCGGGATTTTCCTGCCTATCTCAGGGACTAAGGAAGCGGCGTTCTCCCTCCGCGCCCTTCCCGACCAGCTGCCCCGGGTTGATCCGGGCGCCGTCCTCCCTCGGCAGCCCCCATTCCCCGACAGCTCAATGCCCGGATTGTGCTCCTCCAGCGCGATCCGGGCATTTTTGTTTCAGGCAGAGCGTCGGGAGCTGTCGGAGGGATCCTCAGCAGATTGGCGGAGGAGCTTCGTCGTTTCGTCGACAGAGACCGGGCGCGAAAAGCGAAAACCCTGACCCATGGGGCAGCCAAAGCGGGTCAACACCTCCAGCTGGCCATCAGTCTCGATGCCTTCGGCGACCACCCTCATATCGAGACGCCGGGCAATATCGAGAATGGCGCGAACAACCACCTCGCCGGCCTTGTCATCAATGCCCAGCCGTTCGGTGAAGGAGCGGTCGATCTTGATGACATCTACGGGAAAACTCATCAGATGCGTCAGCGAGGCAAAGCCGGTACCGAAATCATCAAGAGCGACGAGGATGCCCTGGGCGCGAAGGGCCTCGACCGCGAGCGGCACGCTGAGATCACTGCCGCCCATAAAGACCGATTCATTGACCTCAAGGGCGATATAGCGAAGCGGCACGTCGTGGCGGGCGAAAATGGTGCCGATCCGCTCGGCAAGATCGCCGCGCTGGAAATCGCCCGTGGTGACATTGATGCCGACATGCTGGAAATCCAGCCCCGCATCGAGCCAGACGCGAATATCGCGGGCAACCTGGTCGAGCATGTGACCGGTCAGTTCATAGGCGATGCGGGGATCCGAGAGGCCCGAATGGAATTCGCCGGCGCTGGCGATGCGGCCATCCGGCATGGTGATGCGGGCCAGTGCTTCCAGCCCGACGATCGCCGAATTATCGAGCCGGACGATCGGCTGATAATGCGGCACCACCCAGCCTTCGGCCATGGCGCTGTCGAGCTGGCGAACCGCCTCGATGCGTTGCACCATGGCGGTACGCAGATCGGGCCGGAAGCCGCGATATCCGCCGCGATGGGTCTGCTTGGCATGGTAAAGCGCAAAATCGGCGTTTTGCGCCAGGGTTTCTTCGTCGGTGCCGTCGACCCCGTAAAGCGCGCCCCCGAGGGTAACGTGGGCCATGACACTCTGTTCGTCCACGGCCACCATGCCCATCGTGTGCGCGAGGATGGTATCGGCAGCGCCCTGTAGTTGGTCGTGATCGGAACAGCCGTCAACGAGAATGGCAAATTCATCGCCGCCGACGCGACTTGCGGAGATGTCCGCGCCACATTCGGCGAGCCGGTGCCCGACCGCGCGGATCAGTGCATCGCCGGCGAGATGGCCAATGCTGTCATTGACGAGCTTGAGATTATCAATGTCGAGCAGAATGAGCCCGAACGGCTTTTTAAGCTTGATCGCCCTTCGCAGGAATTCCTGAAAACTGGCCCGATTGGGCAGGTCTGTCAGCGGATCAAAGAAAGCCAAGCGTCGGTTGTGGCTCAGTGTGCGGTCATGCTCAATGGCCAGCGAACAGAGATGCACACTGGTGTCGACAAAGCTGCGTTCCAGCTCCGTCGGGCCACGCGAGACGTCATAGTAAAAGGCAAAAGTGCCGATAACGCTGCCGTCGACACCGAAGATCGGCGTCGACCAGCATGCCCGCAGGCCAAGTGAGAGAGCGAGGCCGCGGTAGTCCTCCCAGAGCGGATCAGTTGCAATATCGGTGACGAGGACGGGTTCCCTGCGCCAGGCCGCTGTGCCGCAGGAGCCGACCTTCGGGCCGATGGCAAGGTTCTCGATGGCAGCGGAAAATTCTGCAGGCAGCGTCGGCGCGGCGAGAGAATGGAGATGGCCCGTGTCATCTACAAGCAGGATGGAGCACATCACGTCTGGCGCGCTCTGCTCGACCTCGCGGCAGAGGATGCGCCCGACTTCGGCTAGCTCCATGCCACGCGCAACCGCTTCCAGCACCTCAGTCTGGACCCGGTGCAGCAATGTCATTTCACCCGTCAGCATAGATGCCACCCCCGTGGGATCAGACGGCGATTGTACGCGCTGTCCCGTAAACAGAGCGTTCCGACGATAATATGCATTGCCGATGTCCCGTTAAGGCTGGTCTGGGCGGCTGCTGGGCACGGACTTGGGCGAAGCACCGCCCCGTCAAGCGACCATAGCGCCTCGCGGCGCCAACGCGCCCTGGGTCATCAGGTTGCAGAATGGTGAGGTTAGGCCGCCGCCGCCGCGGCGACAAGGTGGTCGTACAAAGAGCACTACCCGCCCGGGAAAGCTGCCATTTGGGTCACGAAGGCCGAGCTCCACCGGGCAGCGTTCACCGGCGTCGTTAGCGATCCTGTTCGTCGCTCCAGCCTTTGGCCCACATCAACCCGACGATTGCGCCTTTTGCTGACGGGAGGATGGCTAGGGAGACGACCAGCGTCAGGGGGATGAGGACATAGAGGTAGAAGATGGGGTTCGACTGGCCCCTCAGCTCGATGTCCAGCATGACGATAGCCACCAAGTGAATGACGACAGTGATCACCACAAAGGGCAGGAACAGCCCTGCCTTGTAATAGGCCAGCGGTTCGCCGCAGACGGCGCATTGGTCATGCTGTTCAAGGTAGTGGTGGAACAGCCAACCCTTGCCGCATTTGGGGCACTTGCACTTCAGGCCATTCCCGATAGCGGGCCAGACGCGCTTCTCCGCGCTGTTGTTGCCGTCGATCACTGCGCTACTCCGTGCTCGTCGAATGAAGTTCGGTCGAGGGTAACGCTACGGGGACGGAAAAGTATGCGCAGGATCAACGCAACCAAAGAATGCGCAGGTTGCAGCGGCATTGCCGTGGTGTCGTCTGGGGAAGAACGAGGCAAGGCGATAGCCGTCTGACTCAGCACCTATTGTCGCTGGCTGAAATGGCTTTGATCTGTCGACTGCCGAAATACCCAATCAGGTAGCGGCGGATCACCGGCACGTAGCGGGCTATGTGATATTCGTTCTTACGCTCGTGCTCGACATCCTTCTCGATGGTGGCGATGAACTCTTCGGCAACATCCGAAAAACCGCGATGGGTAAGCGATTGGCCGTTCTGCACCAGCATGCAGGCATGCACCCAGCGCTGATAGGCAAGGCGTTCGGCTTCGGCCTTGTCTTTGGTGCCGAGGGAGTAACGCTGCTGGCCCTCACCCCGCACGCTGAAGCTGACATACCAAACGCCCTTGCGGTCTTTGAAGTGTAGCCTTGCGAAAGGCTTTCGGGCGGGCTGAATTGCGGTGTCTGTCTCATAAGCCCCCTCTAGCCCCTTGCAGCTGGGCCAGCGAGCCCCGTGGGGATCATACCGACGCGACGGAGCGTTGCTGCGGTTTGTGCTAGCTGGTGTGCTAACCCGCTCCGCGTCGGTATGGTAAGTCGCTGATCTTAAAGGAAGGTATTTTCGGTGTGCTAGCACTGTCGTGTGCTAGCCTAGCACAGTCTCGCGCTTTTTGGCGAACCAGCGAAAATCGCACAAGTCATTGATTTTAAAGAGAAAAATGGTGGTGCCCAGAGCCGGAATCGAACCAGCGACACGCGGATTTTCAATCCGCTGCTCTACCAACTGAGCTATCTGGGCATCGGGCGGAGCGGCGGTTTGCCGTCAGCCACGGGCCTTATAGGGGAACGTTTTTTGCCGTGCAAGCGGGAAAAGGTGGTGTGGATAAAGGAGATGCGTCGGGAACTGTTGGAAGCCCCAATATCCCCTGCGCTTCTATTCCTCGTCCATGTCCCGAAGCGGCTCATCGTCCCTTGCGGGGATGACATAGGAGCCGGATAGCCAGCGATTAAGATCGATGTCAGCGCAGCGCTTCGAGCAGAAGGGCTTGAACTCTTCCACGGTTGGGCGACCGCAGATGGGGCATTTCTTTTTCGGTTGGGTCTCGGTCATCAAACGCCGGAGAGGCTCGACTGGTTGAGCCAGTTGAAATGAACC
>JAAZLP010000024.1 GCA_012799265.1 Phyllobacteriaceae bacterium
CCGAAGCCGCCATTGCCGCCCTTGAGCAGCACGACGCGCTGGCCGATCTCGGTGAAGTCGGCGATCAGGGTTTCCTGATCTTCCTCAAAAATCTGGGTGCCCTTGGGGACACGCAGGATAATGTCCTCACCATCGGCGCCGGTGCGGTTCTTCCCCATGCCATGCACGCCCGTACCGGCGCGGAAGTGCTGCTGGTAGCGGAAATCGATCAGGGTATTGAGGCCTTCGGTGCAGACAGCGATCACGTCGCCGCCACGGCCGCCATTGCCGCCATCCGGTCCGCCGAACTCGACGAACTTTTCGCGCAGGAAGCTGACAGCGCCGGCGCCGCCGGAACCTGATTTGATATAGACCTTGGCCTGGTCGAGAAACTTCATGCCGAAAATGCCTTCCGGACGCTAGGAGTTGGTGTCTTCGCGATGCCAGACCACTGCGGAATGCAGCGAACGGGACCGGAAACGCTCACGCGTCAATTCAGTGTCGATATGCTCTACCTCGGCTTCGCGCGCAAGGCAGCGCAGGGTGGAGCGGCCGATCTCGGTAAATCCGAGCTTGTTTTGAACCGCCAGAGAGGCGTGGTTGAAGACAAACACGCCGGAATGGATCTTTGTCATGCCCGAGGCGCCGAAAAACCAGTCCAGCGCGACATAGGCAGCTTCGCTCATGAAGCCCTTGCCCCAGAAAGGCTTGCCCAGCCAATAGCCGATGATCGGGCCTTTGGGGCCGGGGTGAAAGCCGACCTGCCCCATATAGGCGCCTTCGTGAAGAATGGCAAAATTGGCCTGATCGGCGCCCTTGATGTGCCGCCGCGTCATCAGCCAGGCCTGCGCATCGGCAAGCCGGTACGGGAAGGGGACGCGGGCCAGATTTCCTGCCACGTCAAAATCATCAAGGTTTTTGACGATGTCTTCGGCGTCGCTGGCCTGGGGCGGGCGAAGGACAAGGCGCTCGGTCCGCAGGATTGGCGTCATGCGCATTCTCTGTTCTCCCGTTCCAGCCAGTCCGCCCGCGTCAGGCGCGTCAGCACATGCTCGACATTGTATTGCAATGCGTGGGAATAGCGACGCTCGCGGCCCATTTGCTGGAATCCGAGGCGCGCCTTCATGCTGAGCGAGGCGGTGTTGTCGCCCTGGGCACTGGAATGAATGGCCCCATTGCCCGGTTGCGCAAAGTGCCAATCGAGAAAGGCGGTGGCGGCCTCCATGGCATAGCCGCGTCCCCAATGAGGCCGGGCGATCCAGAAGCCGAACTCGCGATTATGCGCCATGCAGCCGATCAAACCTTTGCCGGGGAGGTCGACAATGAACAGCGACTTATCAGAGCCGGGCTCGGCTGTCTGGCGCAGCCAGTCGGTGGCCATGGCCAGGGTAAAGGGCCAGGGCATGGGCGTCAGCCAGCGAGCGACGGCAAATTCGCCGACGCCAAGGGCAAAACGGGGGGCGTCGTCGAGCCGGGCGGGCCGAAGAACGAGACGGGACGTGTGGAGCTCGGTCATCTTTGCCTGAGCTCCTGATAGGCCAGGACCATCACAACCCCATCGGGATGGTGGACACTCTCATCGATAATGTCGCCGTTCTCAATGAACCCGGCCTTGCGCAGGACCTTGCGCGAAGCCTCATTGTCCCGCATCGCTCGTGCCCTGATCGCCGTCGCGCCGGCCGTTCGGCAGGCTTCGACAATGGCAATCGCCGCTTCCGAGCCATAGCCCAGGCCCCAATAGGGCTCGCCCAGCCAATAGCCAAGATCGGGCACGCGCCCTGGTGCAAAGTGCAGGCCGATGACGCCGATCAGCCCGTCGCTGGTATGCAGCGCCAGGCAATATTCCTCGGGGCTGGGGACCACCTGGGTGATGAAATATTCCGCGTCGGCAAGCGAATAGGGATAGGGCAGCCGCGACATCCAGCGATGTACGCCTTTATTATTAGCGAGGGCCGCCATGGCAGGGGCATCAGCAAGTGTGGGGGTGGTCATGACCAGGCGCTCAGTGCGCAGGCTGGTGGGCAGGCGGTCCTTGAGGCTGGTCATCAGAATGGTCACTTGCAAACGCTCCGGAAACGGAAAAGGGGAACCGGCTGACCGGTTCCCCTTCGCATTCGCTGATTTTTTCAAACGCGGCGCCGGGGAACTGGTCTCCCGGCGGGTTTGTCAGGCCTGCCGGATTATTCGGCGGCCTCTGCCGGGATGACAGACACGTGTACTTTATTGTTCGCGCGGGTGCGGAACGCGACGGTGCCGTCGATCAGGGCATAGATGGTGTGGTCCTTGCCGAGGCCGACGCCGGTCCCGGTTGCCCACTTGGTGCCGCGCTGACGCACGAGGATGTTGCCGGCAACGACAGCTTCGCCACCGAACTTCTTCACGCCAAGACGACGGCCAGCGGTATCACGACCGTTGCGGGATGAACCGCCTGCTTTCTTATGTGCCATAGTCTAGCTCCTTATTCCTTATCGGCCTTGTCGGCCTTCTTGGCCGTGGCCTTCTTCGCCGGCTTTTCAGCGGCGGTGTCTTCAGCGGCAGCTGCCTTCTTGGCGGCCGGCTTCTTGGCCGGAGCTTCAGCAGCAGCGTCAGCTTCGGTCTTCTTGGTTGCCTTCTTGGCCGGGGCCTTTTCGGCAACGGCGTCGGTGGCTTCAGCCTTGGCAGCAGCCTTGATCGTCGGCTTTGCGCCGCCGGTCAGGATCTCGGTGATGCGGACGGTCGACAGCAGCTGACGGTGACCGTTGCGGCGACGCGAATTGTGGCGGCGACGCTTCTTGAAGACGATGACGGTCTTCTGCTTCTTGGTTTCAACCAGCTCGGCGGCAACCAGAGCGCCTTCCACCAGCGGAGCGCCGATGGTGTCGCCAACCATGAGGACTTCGTCAAAAGTGACGATGTCGCCAGCCTGGGCGTCGAGCTTTTCAATCTTGATGACGTCGTTGGCAGCAACTTTGTACTGCTTCCCGCCCGTCTTGATCACGGCGAAAGTCATATGCATGCCGACTGGTTTTACAGCCGGTCCCTATCTGTCGCGCTCTGTGGCGCCGCGGTTTCATGCCGGATCCGCGGGCTTTTCGAATGAGGGGCGGGAGAGAACTCCAGCCAGCAGCCTCGAGCAGCGTTTTCAAACAAAACCAGCGCAAGGGCCGGAGCCAATGCGCAGATCGGGTGGCTTATCGGGTTAAAAGCCCCCAGAGTCAAGGCAAAAGCCCGCGAAAATGCGGCTTTTGACGCGCCGGCCCGCCGGTGTGGCGGAACGGCAATTGTTCTCTCAGCGCATTTCTGGATGGCCGGGAGAGGATCAGGTCAGTACCACTTGGCCATGCGCAGCTCGATGCCGTCGGCAAGGCCGGTTTGGAGCGGGCTGAGATCGCTTTCCCCATAGTGATAGGGATAGAGAATGGCAGGCTTGAAGGTGTTGGCCGCTTCGAGCGCCTGTTCGGGCGTCATGGTGAAGGGCAGGTTCATCGGCAGGAAGGCCATGGCAATCTCGGTCAGGGCCAGCATGTCATCGGTCGGCTCGGTATCGCCGGCGACATAAACTTGCTTGTCGGCAAAGCTCAGCACATAGCCATTGCCGACGCCGACCGGATGATAGCGCATGCGGTCTTCGGTGATGTTGTGGGCGGCGATGGCGCGGACGGGGACGCCGGCAATCTCGCCGCTATCGCCATTGGCGAGGACGGTCGCGTTGGCCTGGAAGGCTTCGGGCAACTTGTCGAAGACTTCCTGCGTAGTGATGATCGGTACGCCGGCGCCAATGGCTTCAAGGGTCGGCAGATCGAAATGATCGCCATGGCCATGAGTGATGAGAATGGCGGCGGGTGCGGGCAGGCCGGCATAGAGATCGCCGCCACCGACCGGGTCGAGGTAATAGCCCTTGCCGTCCCATTCGAGGACGAGGCTGGCATGGTTGACCGGATGGACGGTGACATCACCGGCGCTGGTCGAAAGCGTATTGGGCACGGCGCTGTCCTGCGCTTGAACGAGTGTTGTGGTCACCAGTCCGGCAAGCGGCAGACTGGCCATGCCGGCAATGATGGTGCGACGCGTAACCATAAAGACCTCCCTTTGTTGTGCAAAGCCAGAACAGTTTAGGCGCGCGGTTCGATCCCGACCCTGCACAAAGATGTGACGAGGTCGGCAGGAAAGGGGCCGTGGGGACAAGCCACGGGCAATTGACGAGATTTTTTCGTGCAAGCGGGGCGCTGGGGGAGTTGCAGCGGCCCATCCTCTATGTCATAAGCCGCCCCGTATCGACCGGCCGCGTCCGTTTACGGGCGCTTCGATCTCGCGGAGAGGTGGCAGAGCGGTTGAATGCACCGCACTCGAAATGCGGCATAGGGGCAACTCTATCGGGGGTTCGAATCCCTCCCTCTCCGCCAGTTTCCTGAACACCAGTGTTTTCAACGACTTAGGCTCCCGGAGAATCTTCGGGACTCATACACATGCATGATGCACGTGTCGTTCCGCTCTCCGGCCCATTGGCTCTGGAGTCGGAGACGAACATGGCGGCCAAGTGCGCCTATGTGGAAAAGGTCGGTGCGATCTATTATGTGCGCAAACGAATCCCTCGTGCCTGGACTGGGCGGGTGGAGGGCGAAGTTGTGCGCTTGTCGCTGCGGACCAAGGACCGGGTGACGGCGATCAAAAGGGGCTTGGAGGCACTGGCGGTGTTCGAAGAATTGCTGCGGATGGAGCCGAAGGATGCGCTAATGCATCTGACGCGCAGGCTCATCGATGAACAGATGCTGCGGCCCGAGGCGATGACCGGGGACGACCTGGCCCGGCGCCGTGCGCTGGAGAGCGTGGGCGCCAAGATTATCAAGCGCGCCCGGCAGGACCTGGACCTCGGGGAGAACCTCGACGGTATCTACCAGGAACTGGTCCATTTCAACCGGGCCACAGTTGAAGGCGAGGCGATCTATGATCGACTGCCACCGGAGGAAAAGGTTCAACCTGGTGCTGGCAACCGAGTGATCGACCTGTCTGGCTTCAATGCGGTGCTGGAGGGTCTTGGTGCGGCGCAGACCGAGGTTCCACCAACGGATGTCGCCGATATTTCCGCTCCTGCTGCTGTTACAGCTCTTGCGCCACAACCGGAACCGGCACAGCGACCTGACGCTGTACCGGTGGTGGTCAGTGCGAAGGCATCA
>JAAZLP010000366.1 GCA_012799265.1 Phyllobacteriaceae bacterium
CCTCATGGGTCGCTACTATGCGAGCGCACAGGGCGAACCGAGCGAAATCGCCAATGCGCTTGAAATGCACTACAAGCCGGTTGGCCCATCCGACCGCGTGCCAACCGAGCCGGTTTCAATCGCTGTGGCGCTGGCCGACAAGCTGAATGTGCTTTCGGGCTTCTGGTCCATCGATGAAAAGCCGACTGGCTCGCGTGACCCCTTCGCGCTGCGTCGCGCCGCTCTGGGCGTCATCCGCATTATCACCGAGAACAATCTGAAGTTCCCGCTGGAGGTCGATCCGGACCTCCTGGCCTTCTTCCATGATCGTCTTAAGGTAACGCTCCGCGACGCCGGTGCTCGCCACGATCTGGTCGATGCGGTCCTTTCCGCCGATAGCAACGACATCCTGCAGATCACCCAGCGCGCCGAAGCGCTTTCTACGCTCCTCGCCACCGATGATGGTGCCAATCTGCTGGCAGGGTACAAGCGCGCCGCCAATATTCTCGCCGCCGAGGAAAAGAAGGACGGCAAGGCTTATGCGGGGGCAGTCGACCAGGCCTCCCTCAAGCTGCCGGAAGAGACAGCGCTTGCCTTTGCCGTTGATGCTGTGCACGCCGCGGTTGCTGCCCATGTCGGTCGCGACGACTACAAGGGCGCCATGGCGGAACTGGCAACGCTTCGCGCACCGGTCGATGCGTTCTTCACCGAGGTGCTCGTCAACGACGCCGATCCGGCAGTTCGCGCCAACCGCCTGAACCTGCTGGCAAAGCTGCGCGATACCATGCACCTCGTCGCCGATTTCGGTAAGGTCGCAGGCTAAGCTGGCCGTTTACCCCTCGACACCTGACCGCCCGGTCGGGTGTCGCTTTGTGGATGTCTGAGTTGTGAAGACACGGGAACAATCGTCCTCGCACTGAGTTTCGCTAAACACAGCTTGCGTCCATGATCTCCTGAAATTCAGAGTCGGCCACGCTGGTATTGGTGGCACTAGGAGATTTCTATGAGCGTTGGTTTGCTCGCGCTGCTCGATGACGTCGCAGCTCTGGCCAAGGTTGCGGCCGCCTCCCTCGATGACGTTGCCGGTCAGGCAATGAAGGCCAGCGTCAAGGCCGCGGGTGCCGTCATTGACGATGCTGCAGTGACACCCAGCTATGTTCAGGGCTTTGAAGCCAAGCGTGAACTGCCGATTATCGGCAAGATCGCCTGGGGCTCGCTCAAGAACAAGATGCTGTTCTTGCTGCCAGCCGCTTTGCTTCTTTCCTACTTCCTTCCCTGGATGATCACGCCGCTTCTCATGATCGGCGGCGCCTATCTTTGTTATGAAGGTGCAGAGAAGGTGTTCCATCTTTTCGCGCCGCACGAGGCGGAAAAGCATGAGGCATCCATTGAACATGCCGCCGTGGACCCTGCCTCGCTGGAGGAGCAGCGCGTGGCTGGCGCGATCAAGACGGACTTCATCCTCTCGGCCGAGATCATGACCATTGTCCTCTCGGCGATTGATGTGCCGGATTTCTGGACTCGTGCGGCCATTCTGGCTGTTGCCGGTCTCGGCATCACGCTGGCGATCTACGGAACTGTTGCGCTGATCGTAAAGGCCGATGATTTTGGCCTCTTCCTCGCCAAGAGGGCAAAGACACATACTGGCCGCGCTGTCGGTCGTGGCATTGTGGTTGCCATGCCCGTTTTCATGCAGGTGCTGAGCATCGTCGGGACCGCCGCCATGACCTGGGTCGGTGGCAGCATCATCGCTCATGGTCTTTATGAGTTCGGTATCACCGGACCGGAACATGTGATCGAAGCGGTGGCTGGCTGGGCCTCGGCTACCTTCGCCGCGTTCCCTGGTGTTGCCGGATGGATCGCTACGGCGGTCGTGGACTTCTTTATCGGTCTGGCCGTGGGTGCGTTGATGATCCCGGTAGTGGCCTATGTGGTCACGCCGATCTGGCGCGCCATCAAATCAATGCTCCCGAAGCGGGCGCATGCCTGATAACTGGAATTCCTGAACTGACCAGACGGGCCGGGCGAAAGCCTAGGCCCGTTTGCTCTTGAATGGCGCCATGCCTTCGCGCGCCAGCTCGTCGGCACGCTCGTTCAATTCGTCTCCGGCATGGCCCTTGACCCAATGCCACGAGATGTCATGGCGCTTGGTGGCCTCGTCCAGGGCCTGCCAGAGTTCGACATTCTTCACCGGCTTCTTGTCCGCCGTCTTCCAGCCATTGCGCTTCCAGCCATGCATCCAGCTCTGGACACCGTTCTTCACATATTGGCTGTCGGTATGAAGATCGACCTTGCAGGGGCGGGTGAGCGCGTTCAGCGCCTCGATGGCTGCGGTGAGCTCCATCTTGTTATTGGTGGTCAGCTGCTCGCCGCCGTTAATTTCCTTGCGATGCGGACCGAACTGCAGGATCGCTCCCCAGCCGCCGGGCCCGGGATTACCGGAGCAGGCGCCGTCTGTGTGGATGATGACGCTGTCAGGCATGAACGGGCCGCCGCAGGATATGGAACTGGCAGGTGATGCCAAGGTGGTCGACGTCGACATGGGTCTTTTCCATGCCGATCTTGCCGAGGACAGCCAGGGACGGTGCGTTTCTCACATCAGCCATGCCGATGAAGTGCTCGCCCTTGTCATTGGCAAAGAACCAGTCGCGCAACCCGGCTGCTGCTTCCTTGGCATAGCCAGCGCCATGAAATTCCTCATAGAGCGCGTAGCCTATTTCCGGTTCGCCAGTAGGCGGATAGATGCCGAAACCGGCGCGCCCAACCAGGACGCCGTCGCTTTTCCGCCGGACACGCAGCTTGCCGAACTGATGCTCTTCGAAAAGCTCGATCCAGTGCGCAACGGCCTTCTCGGCCTGCGCGCGGGTCCAGGGCGCTCCCGTTACACTGAGATAGCGGGAGACATTGGGATTGCCGTGTAGAGCCACGAGGTCGTCGACCTGATCCGCGCGCCAGCCGGACAGCACCAGGCGGTCGGTCTCGAACAGGTCGAGATCACTCATCGGCCGGATGCCACTTCAAGGTTGCGCAGGACTTTGGGAATGTTGAAGGCGATATTTTCTTCAGCGGTGGTCTTGGTCTCGACCTTGACGTCATACCGTTCTGCGAAGGCGTCGATCACCTCTTCCACCAGGCTTTCCGGCGCGGAGGCACCGGCGCTGACGCCCAACGATTTCAGATTGCCATAGACCGACCAGTCGATTTCGCTGGCGCGGTCGACAAGGGTCGCAATCTTGCAACCCGAGCGGAGGGCGACTTCCACGAGGCGCTGCGAATTGGAGGAATGCGGCGACCCCACCACGATCATGGCGTCGACTTGCGGCGCCACGGCCTTGATCGCTTCCTGACGGTTGGTTGTGGCGTAGCAGATGTCTTCCTTGTGCGGGCCGTTGATCGCGGGGAAACGGGCGCGCAGAGCCCCTATGATCTCTCGCGTGTCATCTACCGAAAGGGTGGTCTGGGTGACGAAAGCGAGGTTTTCGGGATCCTTGGGGACGAAGCTGTTCGCGTCATCAACGGTTTCAACCAGCGTGACCGCGCCTTCCGGCAGCTGGCCCATAGTGCCGATCACTTCGGGGTGACCCGCGTGTCCGATGAGGACAATCTCGTGTCCTTCTTCAAAATGACGCGAGGCCTCGACATGCACCTTGCTCACCAAGGGGCAGGTGGCATCGAGGAAGAACATATTCCTGCTCTTGGCGTCCGCCGGCACGCTCTTGGGAACGCCGTGCGCGGAGAACACCACAGGCGCGTCAGTTTCCGGGATCTCGTCGAGTTCCTCGACAAACACCGCGCCCTTCGCCTCCAGGCCTTCCACCACATATTTGTTATGAACGATGGCGTGCCGGACATAGACCGGCGCGCCATATTTCTGCAGCGCCAGCTCCACGATCTGGATCGCGCGATCCACGCCAGCGCAGAAACCACGCGGGGCGCAGAGGAGAATGTCGAGGTGCGGCCTTTTTTCCATGCCAGATCAGATGCTTTCCGTGCTGCACTAAGTCAAGTGCTGTTGCGGTCACGGGAGCCATGGGCAATATGGGTATCTGGGTAGGTGAGGGTTTTAGTTCGTGAGTTTGGCGCAGGAAATGTTTGCGATCGCCCCGGCAATGGGGAAGGCGAACCTGAGTGCCAGGCAAATCAAGCTGCTTGCCGGGAAGGCCCGCTGGATTTTCCGCGTTTGCGAGGCCGGCTTCCCTACAGTGCCGACCATCGCCATCACCCGTGCCGCCTGGGAGGAGTTGCAGTCCGAGCGTGCTCGCCGCGACACGCGTTTGCGAACCCACTGGGTGGCATGCCTTTTCAAACTCGTGACAAAGGACGGCACGCCGCCTCTGTTGGTGGTGCGCACCTCTGCCGCCGAACACAGTAGCGGGCTGATGCCCGCCCGAACCGGCATTAGCGCTCCGGCTGCGCCGGAAGATGCCGTTGATCCCACCCGTCCCCTGGCGCGTGCCATCAAGCAGGCATTCGAAAGCTATGGTTTTTCTGGGCCCTCTTGGACCGGGCGTCCCGAGAACGACCGCGCGCGGCAAATCGTTCTGGTCCAGGCCGTTGCGGCCGGTGAGGTCGAGCAGTTCCTGACGCGCAATGCGACCACCGGCGCACTAGGGCCTGCGCCGCTCAACGGGGCGCCCATGCCGCGTCTGCCGAACGACGTCGGGTCTTTGGTAGCCCTGCTTGACGCCAAGGCAGGCAGGCACATGTGCTGCACCGTCGCAATTCACAATGGTCGCGTGCAATTTCTGTCGGCCCGGCCTGCACAGGCTTCAGCGAGTGCTGATCTCGAGGCGGCGGTAGACCGCGTCGAGCGCAAAATCTGGACGCCGCAGGGCGCTGTATCTCGCGTCGATGCGAACCGCCTGGCGTTATTGCTCCATCCGCGGCTGAAATCGCCCGAGGGAGTTGCGCCAATTGCAATGGGTCTCGGCGTCTCTCCCGGCGCGGCCAGCGGCATCATCACATTCAACGCCGACGATGCCGCACGCCTCCGCGCGCGCGGCAAGCATTGCATTCTTGTCGTCAACGAGACCGGCCCCGCCGATATCGAAGGCATGAAGGCTGCAACAGGCATTCTTACGGCGCGTGGCGGTATGTCGAGCCATGCTGGCGTTATCGCCCGCATTACCGGCAAGCCCTGTGTCGCGGGCGTGCGCAATCTCTCCGTCGATACGATGGAAATGGTCTGCCGCATCGGTGACCGTGAATTCCGCGCCGGCGATAGGTTGACAATCGATGGTACGGACGGATCGGTCTATATCGGCACGTTGCCGTTGAGCCAGCCGCAGATCGGCGGGACGATCGCCAAGCTGCTGAACTGGTCAGATGCCAGCCGCAAAATTGCGGTCCGGACAAATGTGGAAACAGTGGAGTCTGCGCAGACGGCGCTCAGTTTCGGCGCCGAGGGGATTGGTCTGGCCCGCTCCGAACATATGTTCTTTTCCCCCGAGCGTATGGTCGCGCTCCGCCGCATGATCCTTTCCGAAGACGAGGAGGCGCGTTCCCGCGCCATTGGCGGTCTGGTCGATTATCAGACCGGTGACTATTCCGCGCTCTTCTCAGCGATGAAGGGGTTGCCCGTCAATGTGCGTCTTTTCGATCCGCCGCTGCACGAGTTCCTGCCGCGAACCGACGAGGAGATCGAGGAGACGGCGGCTTCTCTTGGCGTCGCTGTCCGGGCCCTCAGGATGAGGCTGGATCGGATAGCTGAAATCAACCCCATGCTGGGGCACCGGGGCGTTCGTCTGGCGATTACCTACCCGGAAATCCTGCAGATGCAGATGCAGGCTGTTCTCGCCGGGGCACGCGCGGCGAGCGAGCGTCAGGACGAGCCGGTGCGTGTGGAAGTCATGGTCCCCTTCGTTTCGACGGCAACGGAAGTTGCCTGGGTGAGGGAACGCGCCAGCGCCATTCTCGAGAATTCGGGGCTGAGCCGCTCCGACCGCGTCCGGTTTTCCTTTGGGACTATGATCGAGCTGCCGCGTGCCTGCCTCCGCGCAGGCGATATCGCGTCAATGGTGGATTTCATTTCGTTTGGAACCAACGATCTGACTCAGACCACATTCGGCATCTCGCGAGATGACGCGCCGGCATTCCTGGCCGCCTACCAGCGCAAGGGCGTCTATGAGCGCGATCCCTTCGTCAACATCGACGAGAAGGGTGTGGGTGAAATGATAGCCATAGCCATCGCACGGGGCAGGGCGGCCAATCCGAAGCTCAAGATCGGTATCTGCGGTGAACACGCAGGCGACCCCGTGTCGCTGGAGTTCTTTGCGGGGCTGGGCGTCGACTATGTCAGCTGCTCGCCCTATCGGGTGCCGGTCGCCCGTCTCGCTTTGGCTCAGGCTGAAGCTTAAATCCGGAGCAAAGACGCCCTATATAGGCTAGGGACCATTGTAACAGGGAAGAGGCAAGGCGTCAGTGAAGCGAGCTCTAATTGGTGCGGTACTGCCGCTGTTTTTGGCATCCATCCTGCCCGCAGCGGCTCAAACAGGGGCGCAATGTGCCGCCATTGACAGCGATACGGAGCGGCTGGCCTGCTATGATGGCGTTTTCCGCAATGGAGCACAGACGGTATCTTCGGAGCGTCTGATCCTTCAGTCCGAACAGTTGATCCCGGCGAGGCCAAACGGCCGGGCGCCCGCTACCATCGCCGTTTCCTGCGAGGCGGGCAATTTGCAGGTCGCCTTTGGTTTTGCCGGAAATATGATGTCGGCTCTAGGCAATGATGCGCGCATCACGCTGCAGAACGACTTGCTGCAGGCGCGTTCCAGCACGCTACCGGTCAATTCGACCAATACCGAAATCCTCATCGACAATACGCGTGATGCGCGCGCTTTCATCGACGGTCTCGTGGGCGCGCGGAACCTCACCGTTAGGGTCACCCCGGCATCGACCCGATCCTTGAATGTCCGCTTCGACGTGTCCAGTTTTGGCGATCAGGTCGCACCCATCGTCGCGAATTGCGAATAATCTTGCTCGGTCTAGAATTCTGACCGGAGCCTCACATAATTGTCATAGTGGGACGGGAACGGCGGCCGCAAAGGGCTATAGAGGCTAAAAAATTTGGCCCGTTCCTCGGTTAGTACCGTCTGTCGCATGGTCGAATGAACGGTGCGGCCTGTGCCCGCCTCGTTACGTCCACATGTTTGCCACCTCTCTGCCGCGAACCGTCTTTACCCGACGCTAACCTTAATAATCGATCATGATCACTGTCGGCTTTTGAGCGTCACAATTGCCGAGCGTGTGTTGTGTTGTGTAGTGTTGTGTAGCGTTGAGTATTGTGTATGGCTCTTTCCCACCGGCCGGCGGCGCCTTTGCGCCCGGTCAGAGCGGTTAGTCGGGGAGTTCCTTTCGCCAGGACGATGGCGACTGGTCTTGTCGCATCCCTTGCCTATCTCGGCCTCGCAGGCAACGCCTCTGGGCCCTACGTTTCCACGCTGGATCCCGCGTCGCCGTCTTCTACGGAGCGCGCGCCTGAGCTAGCTTCTGCGAGCCTTTCATTTTATGGCGTTGATCCGGTCATTACCGGCTCGGTAGATCACCTCTTCGCCTCCGTCAGCTTTACCGGCCCCAATCGCGCCGAAAAGACCGATCGTGTGCGACCCGAAGTGGACGTGATCGCCATCACCCGTAGCTTCGAGGAAGCTCGCACACGTCTGGCTGCGCTGCGCGCGCCGAGCGATCCATCTGCTCTGGGACAATCAAGCTTTGCCGAAGCCGAGGTTGAAGCAGAAGCCGGTCCCCGCATGTCTGTGGCCTCCCTCAATCCCAACGCTGCAGCGGCGCTCGACGCCATTGCTGGCATTGCGCCGCGTTCGGATTCAGGCCTTGGTACAGGTGTGCCGCTGCCAACGATAGTCCCGGAAACGCTGGCCTATGCTCGTGCCAATACACCGGCCATCGGCGCCATGGGTACTGCAGAAGCCATGCAGGTTTCCGACAAGGAAATGTGGTGTCTCGCGACCGCGATTTACTTTGAGGCGCGTGGCGAAAGCTATCGCGGGCAGGTCGCCGTCGCGCAGGTTGTGCTGAACCGCACGAAGGACCACCGTTACCCAGACACCATCTGCGGTGTCGTGTTCCAGAACCAGCACAAGCGCAACGCATGCCAGTTCTCGTTCGCCTGTGACGGCATCCCGGAAGTCGTGACCGAGCGGCAGCCTTGGGTGCAGGCCGAAGAAATCGCTTCAAAGGTCGTCGCTGGTGAACTGTTCCTGACCGAAGTCGGTGACGCAACGCACTATCACGCCACCTATGTGCGCCCCGCTTGGGCACCGCGCATGACCAAGGTGACCCAGATCGGGCTGCACGTCTTCTACAAGTTCAAGACCGGCTGGCTCTTCGGCTGATCAGTTCCAGCCGACGGAAATGCCTGAGCTGCGCACGGTCACCAGGGAGTTCGCTCCAGCACCGGAGAAGCCCACCCAGTGGGTGCCTGCCCAGTAGGCGAAGCGATTGGACGGGGGAAGGGGGCGCACCTCTTCCACGTCGATGCCTGGGTATCGAATATGAGCCGAGGTTAGGCCATCCGTTGAATAGGTGCCGGTGGCGGTCGTGGTGATGTCGACATAGCTGACCTTTCCGGCCTCAATCTTTTTGACCCTCGCCGTTGAAAGCGGATCGGTCGAAACCCAGTCCGCATATTCAACGCGATAGTCGCGATCATTGAATTTGACCAGATTGGCAGGGTCGATGGCCCCTGTGCCGCCGTCCGCAAAAGTCGCCGGGGCTGTGAGAAAGGTGGCGCAGAGACAGGCAGAAACTGTCGTCAGTAGCTTTTTGCGGGTCGGCAAAAACATCGCGGCCATCCGATCTGTTTCAATTCGGCACACTTGCCTTAACGGATCAGTAACCATGCCGCTGCCGCACAGCGACGGTAAAATTGACTTATGGTTAATTTTTCGGGCTTAGGCGCCGGCGATGCGGGTGCTGATGGATTCGAAGGCCTCGATAAACCGCTGATGGGCCTGTTGTGTAGGCCAGGGCCGGATGAGCGTTTCGAATGCGTCCACTTCGAAGGTGGGTTGCGATGGCTCCCCGAAGAGCTTCCTAGCCTCGACAGTGTCAAAGCCCGCCAGGTGGGTCGCCTCGTAATAGGCCGCTTCGCGATCAGCCCTCTTTACCTGCTTGGCGAGGGCGGCAGTCATTGTCGCCGGGAGCGAGAACCTTAGGAAGATCGCGGACAAGAGGCGATTTTCGACGTCCTTGTAGTTGCCGCCCATGGCCGCCTTGAAGGGCGAGATAATGTCGCCCATGACATATTCAGGCGCGTCGTGAAGTAACGCCTGTAGCTGGGCAACGGGGCCTGCATCCGGCGCAGCGGTGCGGAAAAGCTCCAGCACGAGAACAGAATGCTGAGCGACGGAAAAGGGATAGTCGCCAATGGTTTGGCCGTTCCATCGAGCAACGCGCGCCAGCCCATGCGCGATGTCGGAGAGTTCCACATCGACCGGGGAGGGGTCCAGAAGATCGAGACGGCGACCGGACAGCATGCGCTGCCACGCGCGGGCGCTCTTTTGTGACATCAGAACCGACTTGGCTGACAACGTATTGGCATCAGCCATAGCAGATGGTGACGATTCGAAAACCGCTCACTCTTCGGCCGCGACGTCGCCGAAGCGATAGTTCGCCCATACCGGCAATTCGAGTTGCACTGCCTTCCCATCCACGGTGACACCGGCGGGGTCAGTAATGCGGTCCAGGCGAACAATAGCAACCGCGTTACCGTCAACCACCTGACCAATCGTACCTGCTTCTCTGCCGCCAGCGACGACTGCTGAGCCGCTTGGCGCATCGATATTGTGCACGATCACCGGACGGCGCCGTGCCGTGCCGCGATGCTTCATACGCGAAACCACTTCCTGACCCACATAGCAGCCCTTGGCAAAGTCTATGCCGTCGAGGATGTCGAGGCCGATCTCATGGGCGAAGGCGTCATTGGCGGGAAAGTCATTGCCCTGATGCAGGATACCAGCGCCGATCCGTTCGCGGTGGTAAAATGTGTCGTCGGTCTCCCAGGCGGTAGTGTCTTCGACCGGAGCAATGACACGCCATCCCATATCCACTGGACCGAGCCGGTCGGTATGGCGCATGCCTTGCGGGTCCGAGGCCTGCGCGAAGCCGACGCGATGCGTTTCGCGCAGATCGGCGATGTCGACCTTGGCGCGCAGGCGGTACATCTTCATGCGCTTGAAGAAATCATCGGCGACGGACTGGTGCACATCGAGCCAGATTGCATCCTCGGCATGACCCGCAAGACCCTCGGCCAATATCTTCCCCTGCGGCGAGAGCAGCGCCCAGGCAGCCGCAACCTCGCCAACGCCTTCGCCAGAGCTCGGGATTTCTCCGGTGACAACATCGTTGAGCAGGCGGTGAGCCTCCGGTCCGGAAAAACGGAAGACGGCGCGGTCGGCGCGGAGATAGGTCGTCATGATAACTTGCCTCGGCAGACGCTGGTCCGATATGTCAGCCCGTGTAGGGCCCTGTTGGACTACACACCAGACAATCGAACGACGGCGGGATTTGAGACATGGCGCAGTATGATACGATTTTCAAGAACGCCACGCTCGTGAACCATGACGGTGAGGGGCTCGCCGACATCGCCGTCAAGAACGGGCGCATCGCGGCCATTGGCACGATTTCCGGGGACGCAGCGGAAACCATCGACTGCAAGGGCCTCCACATTCTTCCCGGCGTTATCGACACCCAGGTACACTTCCGCGAACCCGGTCTGACGCATAAGGAAGACCTCGAAAGCGGCTCTCTTGCTGCAGTTATGGGCGGCGTTACCGGCGTTTTCGAAATGCCCAACACCAACCCGCTGACCACCACGCGCGAAACTTTTGAAGCCAAGATCGCGGCCGGAACGAACCGCATGCATTGCGATTTCGCCTTCTATATCGGCGGCACCCACGACAATGTCGGGGAACTGGCTGTGCTCGAAAAACTGCCAGGATGCGCCGGCATCAAGGTTTTCATGGGCTCCTCCACCGGCTCACTGCTCGTTCAGGACGATGCCGGTGTCGAGGCAATCCTCAATGCTATCTCCCGGCGTGCTGCCTTCCATTCTGAAGACGAATATATGCTCGAAGAGCGCAAGCACCTGCGCGTGCCGGGCGATGCGTCGAGCCACCCGGTCTGGCGCTCGCCGGAAGTGGCGATGAGTTGCACCACGCGTCTCGTCAATCTGGCGCGTAAGACCGGCAAGCGCATTCACGTTCTGCACATCTCGACCAAGGAAGAGATCGAATATCTGGCCGACCACAAGGATGTGGCCTCGGTGGAGGTGACGCCGCACCATCTGACGCTGGACGAAACCGCCTATACCCGTCTCGGCACCTATGCCCAGATGAACCCTCCTGTGCGCGACAAGGAACATCGCGCGGGCATCTGGAAGGGCGTTGAGAACGGCGTCGCCGATATTCTGGGTTCAGATCATGCGCCACATACACGCGAGGAAAAGGATCATCCCTATCCGGAGAGCCATTCCGGCATGACGGGCGTGCAGACATTGGTGCCCACCATGCTCGATCATGTGAACGCCGGTAAGCTGAGCCTCCAGCGCTTTGTCGACATGACCAGCCACGGCCCCAACCGTCTCTTCGGCATCGCCAACAAGGGCCGCATCGCCGTGGGCTATGACGCGGACCTCACCATTGTCGACCTCAAGCGTCGCGAGACGATCACCAATGACTGGATCAAATCCCGCGCCGGCTGGACGCCCTATGACGGCGTAACGGTCACCGGCTGGCCTGTGGGCACGGTGGTGCGCGGTAACCGAGTGATGTGGCAGGGCGAACTGGTGACGCCAAACAAGGGCCAGCCGATGCGGTTCCTGGAGGCGCTTTAAGCCCCGCTGCTCGGTGATCTCCGTTGCCTGACCTCCACAACGAAAACCCGCTACTGGCCGAGCTTTACGATATCGACAGCGGCTGGTCTGAGGACCGGAGGTATTATCTGGATCTGGCAGGTCAGGAGCCCAAGAGCATCCTGGATCTGGGGTGTGGGACGGGGCTGCTTTGCGACGCCTATGCTGCCGCAGGCCACCGAGTGACCGGGGTTGATCCTGCCAAAGCGATGCTGGATGTGGCCCGCTGAAAGCCACATGGGCATCTCGTGGAATGGGTTGAGTGTTCGGCAGAGAGTTTTCGTTCTGAGAAGTTCGACCTCATCATCATGACGGGCCACACCTTTCAGGTCTTTCTGGACAGGGCGCAGGTCTCGGCTGTGTTGGACGTGGTGAGAATGCACCTGGCTGAGGCGGGCAGGTTCGTTTTCGAATCCCGCAATCCGGCCAGAGACTGGAAAGCGCGATGGCACGGCGGCGTCGCCAAGTTCCAGTTTGGCGCCAGGACCGTGCTGCAAAAGCGAGACGTCATTTCTGCGAGCGCAGACCGAGTGGCCTTCGAAACGTCCTACACGGGATTAGCTGAGACCCTAACCTCCGGCGGCCTCGAGGTAAGAGAGGCACTTGATATCAGCTTCTGAAAGCGCGGAGATGTCTATCGATTGTTGTTTATATACAGATTCTTCTGATTGTCGACAATGTGGCCGTCTTTGAGCCTATGATCAGGCCTAGTCCACCTACTGCAGGCTGCGTTCGAGGTTGTATTCGCCGTTGCGGATGCGGTCAGGGAGCTCGCTGATCAGATCCGCGGTTGCTTCATCGCCGTGCATCCGCACAAACGTCGCGAGGGCGGCGAAGAGCGATGCATGCGCGAGCGCACCGCTTTCCAGCCCATCTTCCTCGGCGCTGTTCCAGGCCTCAGCCAGATATTCAAGCGCGAGCTGGCGTTCCGCCTGACTGCGTTCAAAAGGGCCTGAGCCGGATGCTGACGAGAAGATGGTTTTGCTGGTCATGGCGCAGGGAATAGCACGGTAATTTTCTGGCCGCGCGGGGCAAGTAACCCGAAGGTTAACGGCTTCTACGCAATTGCTCGAGGCCGTTAACGTCTTACTCGGCAAAACGCGTATGGATTTCCCGGGCCAGTCGCTGCGCTTCGAGCATCAGTCTAGTCAGGGCTTCCCTCGAGGCAGGTGTGCACTGGGTGTGAAAGCGCGAATAGGCCACGTATCCACCGTTAAACGCACCGGTGAGTCGCTGGCGTCGATCTTCGTCGGGCTCATCCATCGCAATGAGGTCAGACATCTGCGCCCGCCAGTCTTCCTGCCCGGCCTTGCAGAGAGGCTGAAGGAAATAGAGGCTGCCC
>JAAZLP010000367.1 GCA_012799265.1 Phyllobacteriaceae bacterium
ACGGGCGTCATCGACGGCGTAGCTGGCCACACCGATCTCACGCTGCTGGGTGCCCTGGGCACGACGGAACGGCGCTTCGCTGATGCAGCGGCGAAGGCCAGTGGGCTTCGGCTCAGGCTTGGAGGCCTGACAACGCTTGGCAGTTTCACGGTTCAGGTCCTTGCCGCGCTTGCCCTAATCGGTACGCTCTGGGCAGGTCTTGAGGCCGTCAATAACGGCACCATCGACGGTCCGGTGATGGTCGCCCTGCTGCTGGCTGTGCTGGGCAGCTTTGAGGTGACCAATGTCATTGTCCGCAGCGTCAGCAAGGCCAGTTCCGCCATGGCAGCCGCAGAGCGCTTGAATGCGCTGGCGACGATGCCGCTGGCCGTGATTGAACCAGCAAATCCCAAGCCGTTTACCCCCGGCACCATTGCCTTCGAGAACGTCACCTTCTCCTATGGCAGCCTCCCCCCCGTGCTCAGCGACTTTTCGCTCAATGTCGCACAGAGCGAAAGGGTCGCCATCATGGGAGAAAGCGGCGCAGGCAAGAGCACGATCCTGCGCCTGCTATTGCGTCTCAATGATCCGCAACAGGGCGCGATCACTGTCGGCAATGTACCAATCAACGCCATGACAACGTCAGACGTCCAGGCAAACATGGCCCTTCTCAGCCAGGACAGCGCCGTCTTCATTGATACGATCCGCAACAATCTGCTGATCGGTAATGGCGCGGCCAGTGAGGCGGACATGTGGGCCGCACTCAACATGGCGCGTCTCGACCAATATGTCTCGAACCTCGCCAAGGGCCTCGACACGATCGTGGGAGAAGCGGGGCGCACCCTATCTGTGGGACAGGCGCGTCGCCTTTGCCTGGCCCGTGCCCTCCTGTCCAACGCACCCATTCTGCTGCTGGATGAACCGACCAACGCGCTCGATCGGGACACCGAAGAGGCCTTCTTTGAGACACTGGCAGAGGCCACGGCAGGGCGCACGGTGATCATGGTCACGCATTCCCAACTGCCACCCGGCACCGTGGACCGTGTCCTGACCCTAGCCGATGGACGCTTGGCATGACCATGATGCAACCGTTCCGGCTAGCAGTCTGTTACTGCTCTGTACCCCCAAAACTCATGGGGTTCTGGCCTAGCGGACCCCACGCAGCGCCACCTCTTCCGGAGTAGTTTTCCCAGGCCTTGACCTTCCCACAATGGGAACCTTTATATGAAGGAGGACGAGGAAAACGACATGAACCAGCACGTCCACAAACAAGCCCCTGCTACCCCGGTAACAATCGACATCGAAGGCATGACCTGCGCGTCTTGTGTGGCACGCGTGGAAAAGGCCCTGCTTAAGGTTCCGGGCGTGGCGGCGGCCAGCGTCAACCTGGCAACCGAGCGCGCAACCGTCTCAGGTGGAGATGCCGTCGCGCTTCTGAATGCCGTGCAAAAGGTGGGCTACAAGGGCGCCATTCGCGAACCCGACGTGCCCGCACATGAGCATGGACACACCCATGACGATCAGGCGGCCGTCCTCAAGCGTGACCTCATCATCGCTGCCATACCCACCATCCCCTTGTTCCTGATCGAAATGATCGGCCACCTCTACATGCCCTTCCACATGTGGGTGATGTCGGTGGTATCGATGGACGTTTTGTGGACGGCATACTTCCTCGCCGCGACCTTTGTCCTTTTCGTCCCCGGCCTCCGCTTCTTCCGCCATGGCATCCCCGCGCTGCTCCGCGGCGCGCCGGAGATGAATTCGCTGGTTGCCCTCGGCGCTGGCGCCGCCTGGCTCTATTCCACCATCGTCACTTTCGCTCCCCAGCTCGTGCCTGCGGAAACACGTTTCGTCTACTTCGAGGCGGCAGCCGTCATCGTCACCCTGATCCTCTTCGGTCGCTGGCTCGAAGCCCTTGGCAAAGGCCGGACCGGCCAAGCCATCCGCCAGCTGATGGAACAGCAGGCCAAGACCGCCCGCGTCGAGCGCAATGGCACTTCCATGGAAGTCCCGGTTGAACAGGTCAGCGTTGGCGACATCGTGCTGGTCCGCCCGGGTGAGAAGATCGCCGTCGATGGCGAGATCGTCGACGGCGCCAGCCACATTGATGAGTCGATGATTTCTGGTGAACCGCTGCCCGTCTCAAAGGGCGTCGGCGCGCTGGTTACCGGCGGCACGATCAACACCTTGGGCAGTATCCGGTTTCGAGCAACCAAGGTCGGCAGCGACACCACGCTGGCCCATATCATCCGCATGGTCGAGGATGCCCAGGCCGGCAAGCTGCCCATTCAGGCGGTGGTCGATCGTATCACTGCGGTCTTTGTGCCTATCGTTATCGGCATCGCCTTGCTGACGGCCATCGCCTGGTTCTGGTTCGGTCCTGAACCCAAGCTCACCTATGCGCTGGTCAACGCAGTCGCCGTACTGATCATCGCTTGCCCCTGCGCCATGGGCCTCGCGACACCAATGTCGATCATGGTCGGCACCGGACGAGCCGCCCAGCTCGGCGTCCTGTTCCGCAAAAGCGAGGCGCTACAGCAATTGCGCGACGCCAAGGTCGTCGCCTTCGACAAGACGGGCACATTGACCGAGGGCAAGCCTGTCCTCACCGATCTCATCCTCGATGATGACTTCGAGCACGATGAGGTTCTGGCGCTAGTCGCCGCGGCTGAGTCCCGGTCCGAACACCCGATCGCCACCGCCATTGTGGCCGCTGCCGAAAAGGCCGGGCTCACCCTGGGCACCGTCACCGATTTCACCTCGACTGCCGGTGAGGGCATCACCGCCCGCGTTGATGGTCGGCTCGTTTCCGTCGGGGCGCAGCGGCACATGAGCCATCTCGATTTCTCAGATTTCGCCGAAGCCATCGAGCGCCTCGCCAGCGAGGGCAAGACTCCGGTCTTCGTCGCTATCGACGACAAGCTCGCCGCTGCCATCGTCGTCGCCGACACCATCAAGCCGACCAGCAAGGGAGTGATCGCCGCGCTGCATGCCATGGGCCTCAAGACGGCGATGATCTCGGGCGACAATAGACGCACCGCTGAAGCTATCGCTGCCCAGCTTGGGATCGACGACGTCCGCGCAGAGGTTCTGCCTGCCGACAAAGTGGCAGCGATCAAGTCGCTGCGCGCTGACCATGGGCTCATCGCCTATGTCGGTGACGGCATCAACGACGCCCCCGCGCTTGCCGAAGCCGATGTCGGGATCGCAGTCGGCTCGGGTACTGATGTGGCCATCGAAAGCGCTGATGTCGTGCTTCTGGGCGGAGACCTAGCAGGCGTTAACAACGCGCTGGCCATCAGCCGCGCCACGCTGCGGAATATCCACGAAAACCTCTTCTGGGCCTTCGTTTACAATGCGGTCTTGATACCCGTGGCGGCAGGCGTGCTCTTCGCGCCATTCGGCATCCTGCTGTCGCCGATGATCGGCGCCGGAGCAATGGCGCTGTCCTCCGTTTTCGTCATCGGCAATGCCCAGCGTTTGCGTTCAGTGAAGGGAGTTGTGCTGTGAATATCGGCCAAGCCTCCGGTAAATCGGGCGTTTCCGCCAAGATGATCCGCTATTACGAACAGATCGGCCTCATCAAACCGCCACTGAGGACCAACAGCAATTATCGACGCTATGGCGCGGACGAAGTCCACGTCCTGCGGTTCATCAAGCGCGCCCGCAATCTCGGCTTCTCCCTTGATGAGACCTCCGCGTTGTTGAGCCTTTGGCAGGATCGCAGTCGCGCCAGCGCCGATGTAAAGGAGATTGCCACGGCCCATATCGGCGAGCTTGAAACCAAGATCACCGAGCTGCAGGGCATGGTCAAAACCCTGAAACATCTCGTTCATTGCTGTCAGGGCAACGATCGCCCAGACTGCCCGATCCTCGATGACCTAGCCGAAATTCCTTCCAGCAAAGGACACTGACATGACCGACAAGCACACTTTCATCGTCAACGACATGACCTGCAACCACTGCGTCGGGACGGTCCGTGGCGCCCTTGAGGAGGCCCTTCCCGGCAGCCAAGTCGAGATCGACCTCGAAAACCACAAGGTGAGCTTCACCGGCGATGAGGCCAAGGGCGAAGAGGCCATCCGCGAGGCCGGATACACGCCCGAAGCAGCTTAAGGCGGGAGGATTGGTGTACCCCAGCGGAAGCAATTGTATAGGCGGGCGTTGCCCGGGGCCCTCCAAGAATGTGATGAGGCAGTAAGGGCCGCGTAGCAGATCAGCTCGCTACCAACTGAGGTTCAGAAGCTATATCTGAACCTGCTCGCCTTCCGGTCGACCTTTTTAGCCTGCGCGAGATAAGCGCTGATAGCCTCGCGCGCAGGCCCTTGAGATCACAGAATAACTGAAGGCCGCTGAGCTTCGCGTGCTTTGTCGAGGTTGGACACGGCGCTTTCGACAACATCCCTCTCGGCACCTGGCGCGAAGCTGGCGCCGCCGACATTGACTCCCAGTTGAGCAATCCCGTGGGCGGTCATGAAAATGGTGTCGTCCACCGATTCCAGGATACGGTTACTCACGGCCTCCGCCACTTCCTGGGGCGCCCCGCGCAGGAGCACGGCGAAGCGGTAGCCATCCACATGGGCCAGGAGATCATCGGAACGCATGGCCTGGCGAATGGCTTGGGCCAGCCATGGAAGGATTTCTTCTTCCTTCTGTCCTGCCGTCAACGCCAGACTTTGCGACCGGGAGCTTAGGTCCACTACCAGCAGGACGCCTTGCGCCTGCTGCTGCTCGGCCTCAAGAAGCGCCGTGAAGCGATGCCATTTAAGGGCGCCTGTCAGCTGATCGATATCGTCAGAAGCGACAGGGATAGCCGCAGGCACATCTGTCTGGCGTCGCTCGCCCTGTTGAGCCTTCTTGCCAGAGAACCAATCGAACACGGATTTCAAGACACACGCCTCCCCAATTCGAGGCCCTACTCTTAACTTCGCACCTCTTAGCCGCTCTTCACGGATAAGGAAGCAATTTTATCGATCGGAAATAATCAGTATCGTGTCATCGGGTTCCGCCTTGGCATTTTCGACCGCCTGCCCTCTACGACACCTCACTACCAAATTCGCGGCTGGTACAGCGCAAGTATAGGCGCCTGGAAGGTACGACCCTTGCCTTAGGCTTTCCGAACCGTTCCTGAAAGAAGCGTCCATTTTTGTGGATAGAGCCTTGGCGCTCGTTTCCGTTGACCAATTGGTCAATGATTCCCGTTGCGCTGCCTCCCATTCTAGGGTTTTGTGTCCCCCAAGCCTCCGACAGCTCGCTGTTGAGAAGGCGTAAAGTCAAGGAACGGGAGTTTTCCAATGCACTCATCACTGACCCGCATTGCGGCGGTACTTGTCGCCTCCACAATGCTTGCCGGTGTTGCTAATGCCGAGACCATCCGCTGGGCGCGCTCGTCTGACGCGCTGACGCTGGATCCGCATTCGCAGAACCAGGGCAACACGCACACCGTTGCACACCATATCTACGAAACGCTGCTCGGCCGTGACAATGACGGCACGCTGACCCCGCGTCTGGCGACTGAATGGGCCCTCAAGGAAGGCGACCCGACTGTTTGGGTTTTCAAGCTGCGTGAAGGCGTCAAGTTCCACAACGGTAACGACTTTACCGCTGAAGACGTCATCTACTCCATCGAGCGCGCCAAGAGCGAATTCTCGAACATGAAGCAGCTGCACGCTGAAGTGCAGTCCGTGACCGCCGTCGACGATTACACCGTCGAATTCCAGATGACTGGCCCGGCGCTGATCTACCCGAACAACCTGACCAACACCTTCATCATGGACAAAACCTGGTCGGAAGAACACGACCTGGCCGTTGTGCAGGACTTTGCTTCGGGTGCGTCCAACTACTCCGTGCTGAACACCAACGGTACCGGCCCCTACACGCTGACTTCGCGTGAAGTCGACGTGAAGACCGTGATGGACTACTTCGACGGCTGGTGGGGCGAGAAGCCCGCCGTGGACAAGATCGAATATCTGACCATTGCCGACGCCCAGACCCGTATTTCGGCTCTGCTGTCCGGTGAAGTCGATATCGTTCAGGACGTTCCGCCGCAGGACATTGAACGCCTCAGCAACACCCCTGGCTTCAAGGTCGAAATCGGCCCGGAAAACCGCTTCATCTATTTCGGCTACCGCTTTGGCGAAGAGCCGTTGAAGTCCTCGAACATCACCGACTCCAACCCCTTCAACAACCCCAAGGTTCGCGAAGCCATGGAGCTCGTGCTTGACCGCGACGCGATCCAGAAGGTCGTGATGCGTGGCCAGTCGATCCCCACCGGCATCCCCAACCCGCCCTTCGTGCGCGGCTGGACCGAGGAACTCGACGCCTAT
>JAAZLP010000368.1 GCA_012799265.1 Phyllobacteriaceae bacterium
CGAACTGGGCGTGGCTCACCGTCATCAGGCCGTCCGTCACCGCTGGCCAGCTGAAGCTGTGCTCTTCAAGCCGCTTGTAGGCCATGACCAATCCAGTGCCGTCCCAGTAGAGCAGCTTCAGTCGGTCGGTTTTCTTGGCACGGAACACAAACACAGTTCCCGTGAACGGGTCCTTGTGAAGCTCGTTCTTCACCAGCGCGGCGAGGCTGTCGTGGCCTTTACGGTTATGCGGAGCTCTGCATAACCGCAATTATGCGGCGACCTTGATTATGCGGAGTCAACGAGGTTCACGGTCATGTTTCTGGCGTTTCTGACATCGATCGACTCCGCATAACTATGCGCTACCGCGCAGTCAGCATCGCGATCAATTTGTCCGGTGGACGGAATTTACCTGGCTTGATGCCGAGCGGCGCGAGGGCGTCGAGCATCTCGAGTTTTTCGACGGGATCCGCTCGCAGGTAGATCTCGGTGCTCTGGAGTGTGGCATGCCCGAGCCATAGCGCTACCTTGCGAATATCGCGTGTTGCCCGAAGCATGTGCATTGCGCAGCTGTGCCGAAGAACATGAGGTGATATCGGCTTGGTGGCAAGGGAGGGCACAACCTTTGCCGCCACTACGGCGTGCTTTGCCAGGATGTATTCGAAGCCGGAGCGCGTCATCGCCCGACCAGCGTTGTTCAGGAAGAGCGCCGTGTCGCAATTCTTGGGTCTGATGGCGATCCAGGCGCGGATCGCGGCCGCGGTCTCCTGCCAGAGTGGTAGCACGCGTTCACGCCGTCCTTTGCCGATGATATGGATGCTAGCCGGCGTCCGCCCGTCGAACTGGCCAAGATCGAGACCTACGAGTTCGGAAACGCGCAGCCCGCCGGCGAAGGCAAGATGCAGCATAGCTCGATTGCGAATGCCCGATGACGTTCGCCGATTGGGCGCGTCAAGCAGCGCTTGTACTTCGGCGTGGGAAAGCGAGGCCACGAGCGCCTCATCGATCTTCTTCATCGGAATGGCGTGCACCCGAAGGGCTTGATCGAGCACAGCGGGAACGCGGTGTTCCAGATAGCGAAAGAAGGATTTTACCGCAGCCAGCCTTGCGTTGCGCGAACGGGCTTTGTTGCCACGCACTTGTTCGACGTGTTCGAGGAAAGCCAGAATCATCGGCACATCGACATCCTCGATCTGCAGCAGGCAGGGTCGCTTGCCCAATCGTTGCGCGGCGAACACCACAAGCAACTGAAAGCTGTAGGAGTAGGCATCGCAGGTATGAACGCTGGCGCGACGTTCATGGGGAAGGTGTTCGCGAAGGAAGGTGGTCAAGTGTGGGGCAAGTTGGGTCATGCGGATCGGCCTTCGTGCAAGGTCTCGCCAGCCGCTGCCATATGGGCCATCAGTTCCGGTGTTGCCTGAAGATACCAGTAAGTGTCGGTCACATGGGCGTGCCCTAAATAGGTACTTAGGGTCGTGATATGCCGTGCTACCGCCTGCGCATCATGCGCGCAGCGTTCGAGAGAGCGCACTGCGAACGTGTGGCGCAGATCGTGGATCCGCGGCCCTGGCGATCCCGCAGCGCCACGTAATCCGATCGACCGCATAATCTGTAGGAATATCGCGACCACTGTTGGGTAGGCCGGCGGCGTGCCTTGGTGCGAAATGAAGAGCGCATCGCTTTGACTTGCTGCCTGCAGGCGACATTCGAGGTATGCTTCCAGCGCGCGCCGGGTCGTCGGGTGGAGTGGCAGCAACCGGCTCTTCTTGAACTTGGTCTGGGCAATGACCAGTCCATCCTCGGTCACGTCCGGCAACCGCAGGGCAAGCGCCTCCGAAACGCGCATGCCGGTTGCGGCGATCAACCCGAACAACGTGGCGTATGTGAGTGGCCGGATCGACCCTTCGGGACCAAGACAACGAGCGGCGTCGATCAGCCGTCGGATATCCTCGGGTCTATAAATATGGGGCGTGCGGCGTCTGTGACTTGCGCGACCGAAAAGATCAGATGAGGGCACCTCATGGCGCGGATCTTCGGCATGAAGTGCGAGCGCGAAACGGCGCACCGTCAATAAGCGGTTGCGTCGTTGCTCGTGTGATGGCGCCTTCAGCGCCCACTCGCGCACGGTTGCCGTCGTGACAATACGCTCTCCGCGACATTCGGCGAATGTGACAAAGTTCCGTAGGAGGATGCCGGGGGTCCTGAACTTGTATCCCAGTGCGCGTTGCAGCGCCGCATGGTCGGCGAGGAGCTGACTCAGCATGGCAGCTCTCCCGGCCAAGGCTGCGTAATCTGCCCCAGCATCGGAATATCGACCTTGGCATAATGTGCGGTCATGTCGAGTGAACGGTGACGCAGCACCGTGCCGACGGCTTCGAGCGTGGCTCCTGAGCGCAGCATCGCAGTCGCCGCAGAATGGCGCAGCAGACTGGCTCCGGTCGATGGAGGATCGGAAATGCCCGCCCGCTTCAGCGCCAGCGCTACGATATTGGAGATGTGGCTGGACTTCGCAAATGACCGGTAGGGTGCGACCATCATAATAAAGACCGCGTCGTGATCCACGCGAGGCCGTTCCTGCTCAATATAGGCAAGAAGGGCATCGCCGACCTCCTGGGGCAGCGGCAGCCGAACCTGGCGGCGCGCTTTACCGCTCAAGCGCAGCATGCCATCCGTCCAGTCGAGATCGTCAAGCCTGAGCCCGGCCACGTCTCCGGCCCGCAATCCCAGGCGAGCCAGCAGGAGCAGGATCGCACGATCCCGCAGCCGCCCTCTATCAAGTTGGTCGCAGGAGGCGATGACACGTTCGACATCAGTGGCAACAAGATACCGCGGCAACGAGGAAAGGCGCCACTGCAGCACCGGCGGGACAGCGTGATCAAGATTGGGGCGGCACAGGCCGGCACCCGCGAGAAAACGAAGATAACTGCGCAAGGTGCTCGTTATGGTCCGCAGGTCGGCCGGCCCGCTTCGCTCGCGCCACTCGCGGACAACATTGCGAATCTGGGCGGCATCATAGTCGGCAGTCACCATGCCGAGGTCGGGTAGCAACTTGTGCAGGTTGCGCAGATGGCGGGCGATCGTGAGCTCCGAAAGACCCCGGTGCACGCGCAGCCAATTCTGGTAGTCATCAAGCAGAGGGCATGGTGCGATCTCCAAGGATGGCCGCGCAACACCTGCCTGCTGCAGGAAAACAACGAACCGCCCGGCGCGGCGAGAATATTTAGATGAGATACGATGCCCTCGCCGGGCACCAGGGCACCGACACCGATGTTCGGCGAAGCGACGAACAGTATCGTCATCAATGAGGTCGACCCGAATACCGACGCTGTTCACCCAGGCTGCGAAATGGCGGGCAGCGTCGGTGTAGTTCCCAATACTAAGCGGCGTATATCTCTGAGCGGCAAGGTCGGCCCCAAACTGATCGACCCAAAGCGATAGCGGCCCCGGATCCAGGAACCAGCGATTGCGATTGTTGGCATCCATCTTTGTTCTCCTCACGATGTTGAACCATCGTAGGGAGCATGGTTATGCGGACCGAATAAAGTTCGCGGTTCAGTTAAACCCTTGTGAAACCGCAATGATATTCCAACTGGTAGCGCCAACTCCGCATAATCAAGGTCGCCGCATAATTCCTGTTATGCGGAGCTCTGCATAACCGCAAAGGCCACGACAGCCTGGCCGCGTTGGTGAAGAACGAGCTGCACAAGGACCCGTTCACGGGAACGGTCTTTGTGTTCCGTGCCAAAAAGACCGACCGATTGAAGCTGCTCTACTGGGATGGCACCGGACTGGTTATGGCCTACAAGCGACTGGAAGAGCACAGCTTCACTTGGCCTGCGGTTAAGGACGGACTGATGACACTCAGCCACGCGCAGTTCGAGGCCCTGTTCTCCGGGCTCGACTGGCGGCGGGTTCGGGCTGTTGCAGCCAGGGCTCCAGAAGCCGTGGAATGACTGCGGCAGGATGACTCAGGGCTTGTCTTTTTGCGGGCATGCCGGCGCCTGATCTGCTAGGGTTCTGGTCATGCTCGAGACCGCCGAACTTCCCGACGATGTTACCGCCCTCAAGGCGATGCTCGTCGCGGCGGAGGCGCGCAATCAGCGCAAGGATGAGCGGATCGCACAGCTGGAAAAGCTGGTCGCAGCGTTCAGGCAAGCGGCCTTCGGGCGCAGGTCGGAAAAGAGCGATCCGGACCAGTTCGAGCTGGCGCTGGAGGATCTGGAAACAGCCATCGCGGCAGTCCACGCCGAGGAAGATGCAGAGGATCGCGCGGCCCGGCGGTCGGCCAAACCGCGCAGCACCAATCGTGGTTCGCTCCCCAAGCACCTGCCGCGGATCGAGGAGATCATTGAGCCCGATA
>JAAZLP010000369.1 GCA_012799265.1 Phyllobacteriaceae bacterium
ATCAACGCGGTAGTTGTCTCGACTATGGTGGGGTTCTCTTGAAAAAAGTCCGCAGGGTGAGCGCTCTCTCACCGGCGGTTCATTGAAATGCCCGTTCATGCGGAAAATCGCCCTTTTGTAAATAGGCTTCTTCTGCAGGAGTGGATACCCGACCGAGAACGCGATTGCGGTGAGGATGACGATCGAAAGCTTCGATCACTTCTTTTACGTCCTGTGCCTGTTTCACCAGTGACTGGTAGATCGGCTGTAATGGCTCTGGTGCTTCTGCAGCGATCTCCTCGCGCAGCCCGATGAGGCGGTTGATGCATGCAAGGTGATCCGGCCCTTCGCAATGACCAAGCGGCAGGCCGTGAACGATCTTGAACCATGGGGTTGGCAGGGCCGCATAATGATCATTCGCCAACCCATCCAGCGAAAGCTCCAGCGCCGCCGGGTCCTGAGCGAAGGCGCGTGGACTGCCGCACCGAACCGAGCGCGAAAATTGATCCAGCAGGATGATGAGCGCGAGCCTCCCTTCAGGATCGGTGGTCCAGTGATCAAGATTGCCAGAAGCAGCCTGTGCGGTGATGTCGGAAAAGCGGGCGATGACCTCGCGGTCCGCGCCGCCTCGCATCCGCCAGAACCAATGTTCCCGGTGGGCGTTCAATGCGATTGCCGCGGAGCGTCCCTCGGGGAACCAGAACTGAAGAACCTCGTCCCAGGGTTGTTCGTGGGAGTGAGTATTCATGTCCGCATCTCCGTCAAATCATTCCTGCCGTACATTATGTACCTTATCGAAAGTTCCATCCCCGCGCCGGTGGGCGCGGGGAGACTCGTCATGAACAACAATTACGTCCTGGCGGCCGCGGCGGACGCCTGCGTTTCCCGACTGATGGCCGCGCGCCGGGCCGCCTTCGGCACCCGCAGCAGCCGCATGCCATTGGCGATGACGATCAGCACCGACAACTGATGCACCAGCATGCCGCCCGCCATATGAATGTCGCCCGAGAACACACCGGCCAGCAGTCCGGCGACGGTCACCAGAGCGATCACCAGATTCTGGCGCATATTGCCAAGTGTCGCACGCGAGATCGCCATGGCCTCGGGGATCTTGCCGAGATCATCGTTGAGGAGCGCAATATCGGCGGTCTCGATGGCAACATCGCTGCCCGCGGTCGTTGCCGCGGTAGGTTTCGACCTCAGGTTGGCTCATTGAGCGCTCTCCTTAACCGTGTCGATCAGCCTTGCAGGCGAAAACTATCACATTGGACGGCAATAGTATGTATGCCGCATGAAGGATCAGCCTTGAGGCAGGTAGTGACTGACAGCGGGGAATGAGACTGTAGCATTGGCAATAGCGGCCGTCGGTATCGAAGATCGCATGTTCGAGTACCGGAAGCCAAAGCCAGTTGCATTGCATCAACCGCAGGAGCGGCCGGCGCGGAGACATCTGCGCGGAGGCCGACGCGCAGGCCTCGAAGCCGACCGCTATAATAGTGGCGCAAGCCCATCCGACAGCCTTGCGATCCGAGCCATGATCTAATCAGTTGAGGCTGCTTATATAGTCAAGGATTGCATCGATCTGGTCGGGTGTCGCCACGAACTCTGGCATGTCAGGGTGCCCTGTAGATATGCCTTCGGCAAAGGCTTCCTCCAGCGCATCGATAGGGTAACGCTGTGAAAGCGTCCGGAAGGGCGGCGCATCCGCATGCTCGCTTTTGCTTGTTCGATCGATCGCGTGGCAGCGCGCGCAGTTCAACTCCGCCAGCGCCTTCCCTTGGGCAAGGTCATCGGCATAGGCGAATGCTGGGCCGAGAGTCATCAGCACCGCTAACCAGGCCATTCCGACCATCGTTCTGGACATGGGGTCGTTTCCTCCCTGTCGATAGCTGTTTCATTCTGATACCATGGAGGGTAGCGCCTGGCGAACAGACGCACACGTCAGATTTCGATAAGTCTTGGCTGTGCGATACTCGGTGGGAGGATTCTGATCTGTTGCGCTGAGACCTGGTGGGTGATTGACGTCATCGGGCCAAAAGTAGGCGACCGTGGCGAGTCCCGTTGGGTGTTCGAGGCCGCAGAGGCGGTACAGCTAATCATGACCGGCCGGCGAGGCCACCGACGAACGGTTTGTGGCAGAAACTGGATTACGGAGCTCGGTATGGCGGAACTGGATGACACGCAACTGGGTTTGATGGACCGCTACTGGCGCGCGGCCAACTACGTGTCGGTCGGCCAGATATATCTCATGGACAATCCCCTGCTGCGTCAGCCGTTGAAGGCGGAGCACGTGAAGCCGCGGCTTCTCGGTCACTGGGGCACGACGCCCGGCCTCAACTTCATTTACGTGCATCTGAATCGAGCCATCAGGGAGCGCGGCACAGACATCCTCTACATCTGTGGTCCCGGCCACGGCGGGCCTGCAATGGTCGCCAACACCTATCTCGAGGGCTCGTACAGCGAGACCTATCCGGAGATCACGCAGGATGAAAAAGGATTGCGGGAGCTTTTCCGGCAGTTCTCATTCCCGGGCGGCGTGCCCAGCCACGTCGCCCCAGAGACGCCCGGTTCCATCCACGAGGGAGGCGAACTCGGCTACGCTCTTGTCCATGCCTTCGGTGCCGCTTTCGACAATCCCGACCTGACCGTCGCCTGCGTTGTCGGCGACGGGGAAGCTGAGACAGGCCCGCTGGCGGCCGCCTGGCACTCCAACAAGTTTCTAAATCCGCATGTCGATGGCGCGGTCCTGCCGATCCTGCATCTTAACGGCTACAAGATCGCCAATCCCACTTTGTTGGCGCGCATGCCGAACGCGGAACTGCGAGATCTCTTCAGAGGCTACGGCTACGAGCCGCTCTTCGTCGAGGGCCATGAGCCGATACCGATGCACCGCGCCATGGCGGCGTCGGTGGACTTGGCCATGGATCGTATTCGCGACATTCAGCGAGAAGCGCGGAAGGAAGGCTGGTCCGGCGAGCGCCCGCGCTGGCCGATGATCATCCTGCGCAGCCCGAAAGGCTGGACCGGACCGAAGGAGGTCGACGGGAAACGAGTGGAGGACTTCTGGCGCTCGCATCAGGTCCCGGTGTCGAATGCACGCGGCGATGCTGCTCACCGCAAGATCCTAGCGGAGTGGCTGCGCAGCTATCGACCACAGGAGCTGTTCGACGAGCAAGGTCGCTTCCGGCCGGAGATTGCCGCATTGGCTCCTGAAGGCGAGAAGCGCATGGGTTCGCTTCCGCATGCCAATGGTGGCCTCCTGAAGAAAGACCTCGTCCTGCCCGACTGGAAGAGCTTAGCGCTCGAGATCGGCCGACCGGGCGAGACGATCGCCGAGGCGACCCGCTTGATGGGAGCTTATCTGCGTGAGGTCTTGCGCCTCAATGCGGAGGCGCGGAATTTCCGCCTCATGGGTCCGGACGAGACCGCTTCGAACAGGCTCGACGCCGTCTTCGAGGTGACGGACCGGGTCTGGATGGAAAAGATCGAGCCCTACGACGTGCACCTCGCGCGCGAGGGCCGGGTGATGGAGGTTCTGTCGGAGCATCTTTGCCAAGGGTGGCTGGAGGGTTACCTGCTGACCGGGCGGCATGGCCTGTTCTCCTGTTACGAGGCCTTCATCCACATCGTGGATTCTATGGTCAATCAGCATGCCAAATGGCTCAAGGTCTCCGCCGAGTTGCCGTGGCGCAAGCCGATCGCGTCGCTCAACTATCTTCTGACCTCGCATGTCTGGCGCCAGGACCACAACGGCTTCAGCCACCAGGATCCGGGCTTCGCCGACTTCGTCGCCAACAAGAAGGCCGACACCGTCCGCCTCTATTTTCCTCCGGATGCCAACACCCTGCTCTGGGTCACCGACCACTGCCTGAGAACCTGGAACCGGATCAACGTGATCACGGCCGGCAAGCAGCCTCAGCCGCAATGGCTCACCGCCGAGCAGGCGGAACGCCATTGCGAGGCGGGCGCCGGGATTTGGGAATGGGCTTCCACATGCCCGGCTGGCGAGGAGCCCGATGTGGTAATGGCCTGCTGCGGCGACGTGCCGACACTGGAAATTCTCGCCGCCGTCGATCTGCTGCGGCGCGAGCTACCCGATCTCCGGATCAGGATTGTCAATGTCGTCGACCTGATGACGCTGCAATCTCACACCACCCACCCGCACGGGTTCACGGACGATGAATTCGACGTTCTCTTCACAAAGGACAGGCCCGTGATCTTCGCCTATCATGGCTATCCGTACCTCATTCATCGCCTGACCTATAAGCGGACCAACCACGACAATTTCCACGTCCACGGGTTCCAGGAAGAAGGCACGACCACTACCCCCTTCGACATGGCAGTCATGAACGAGCTCGACCGCTTCCATCTGGTCATGGCCGCGGTCAGGCGGCTGCCGAATCCTGGCATGGGCGGCGAACGAGTGGTCGAGCTGTGCGAGCAAGCGCTGGCCGAGCACGCGTCGTATGTCCAGCAATACGGTGAGGACATGCCTGAGATCCGGGAATGGAGCTGGCCCTATAAGACTGCCGCCTATGCGGGAGATTGATGGCGTCCGACGACAGCCACTCCGTTGCGTCAAACCTGTACCAGTTCGCCCGTTGCGGCGACTTCGATGCCTGCGGCATTAGCCTCGTCGGTGTCGATATGCACTTCCGTGAAAGAGTCCTTGCGCACACGCACCAGCGTCCGGCCGAAAGTGAGGGCGCGATCGTCGTCGCTGACGCGGACGTCGACATACTCCCCATCCTGAATGCCGAGCCGCGCCGCATCGGCGGGATTGGTATGGATGTGCCTGGCCGCGATAATCAGGCCATCGGTGGTGAAGCTTCCGGCAGGCCCCTCGATCGTGACCTGCGGTGTAGCTTCGAGCCTGCCGCTGTCGCGCACCGGCACGTCGATGCCGAGTGCGAAGCTGTCGGTGCGCGACACTTCGATCTGCGTGCGTTGGCGCAGCGGTCCGAGGATCGCTACACGTTCGAGCCTGCCCTTGGGCCCAATGAGCGTGACCCGTTCCCTTGCGGCCCAATGACCCGGCTGTCGCAGCGGTATCGCATGATCGAGCAAGTAGCCGTTGCCGAACAGCGCATCCACCGCCTCGCGGGACAGGTGGACGTGCCTGGCCGAGACCGCGATCGGTAGGCGCAACGCACCCCCTGGCTTTCCGTCAGCGAGCGCTTCCGCCGTCTCGCGGGCGATCATGAGCTGTTCCGCCGTCTCTGTCACGAAGACGCGGACTCGGGAGCCGTACGCCTGGATCTGCGGCGCCGCATGGTCTGACAGGTTCACGGCCATGTTGCGGTCGTGGTCGAGTTGCAGGCCCATGAAGTCCAGCCCGTCGCAGATGCGCCGGCGCATCGACGGAGAGTTCTCGCCGACCCCCCCGGTGAAGACGACCGCGTCCAGCCCTCCCATGGCCGCCGCATACGCCCCGACATACTTCCTGGCGCGGTAGGCGTAGATCTCGATCGCCAGCTGGGCGTGGGGGTCCCCTTTCGAAGCCCTCTCTTCGATGTCGCGCATGTCAGACGAGCCTGCCAGTCCCTTCAGCCCGCTATCTTCGTAGAGGGCATCCTCGATCTCCTGCACCGAAAGCTGAAGTTCGCGCGACAGGAAGCCAAATGCGCCGGGGTCGACATCTCCGGAGCGGGTTCCCATCACCAGACCCTCAAGCGGCGTCATGCCCATCGAACTGTCCATGCTGTTTCCGCGGTTGACGGCGCAGACGCTTGCCCCGTTGCCGAGATGGATACTGACAAGCTGGAGGTCGGAGAGCGGTCGGCCGATCTCTTCGGCCGCCCTGTAGGCCACATATTTGTGAGAGGTACCATGAAACCCGTAGCGGCGCAGACCGGCATCCCGCCACTTCGCCGGCACCGCATAGGTGTTCGCAAAGGCTGGGTTGCCAAGATGGAAGGCTGTGTCGAACACGGCCACCTGTCGTACATCCGGCCAAAGTCCGCGGCAGAGCCTGACTGCCTCTAGGTTCGCCGGGTTGTGCAGCGGAGCCAGCGGCGTCAAGGACTCTATGGCCTCGACCGTTTCGTCGTCCAACAGTGTCGGCGAGGTAAACCTTGCGCCGCCATGGACGATCCTGTGCCCGACAGCGTCGATTGCGTCGAGCCCGAACCGCTTCAGCGCGGCCGGAACCCCTTTCAGCGCTTCGCCGGGACTATCGAATTCGGCCGCACCCTGCTCGTCGGTTTCTCTATGGCGGAAGCGGTATTCGCATCCTCCCGCCCGAAAGCGCTCGTAAGAACCCCTGAAGACCTCACGTGTCTCCGTGCCGACTCCGAAGACGCCGAACTTGAGACTGGAACTGCCGGCGTTGAAAACGAGTACCTGCATTCGTTGTTCCCTTGTGATTTGGTGGTTTCGACGTAGTCTCATCCGTGTCACTGGCAATGATAGCTCGCCAACCTGATCTTGTTGTATAAGGTGCCGATTGCCTAGAGGGAGCGCGCCAATGCCAGCCCGGCGAGGAGATCGGCGAAGAAGTGCACGATGAGGGAAGATCAGGTCTGCCGTGTCGGAAAAGGACGTGGCGAACGGCGTCGTGAACGAGGTCATCTCGGACACGGCAATGAGCCGGCCGGGACGCGCCACAACCTGAAAATAGCGGCGACGAGCCGCTCAAACTTTATACCCTTTACAGTCCTCCGGAGCATGTTGATGGCGTTGTCCACCGAACCAAGAGCGATGCCCACGCTTCCCACGAAAACTTCGGCCGCAAGACGGCCGAACAGTAGTTCATTCTTACCGACGCCTTCGATGGAGATCGTCGTCGCTCACCGACGATTACCCATTGTCGCTGGGCGCTCGGCAAGTGCGGCAGCGTCGCTGGACCTGCGGTGCAGTTCCAGTGTGAGGCTATACCCAGACCAGGAGACAAAGTGAGCAAACTATTTAATCTTGATCGTGCGATGATACTGACGGCCCTCACCGTCCTGGGGATGCTCCTGGCCACGCTCGCGCTATGGCCTCTTCAAGGCAACGTCGCCGCTTTTTTCTCGGTCACAGGTCTGTCGCTGGTTTATCTGTCTGGAGGGCTCCCGGCCGCATGGCGAGCCGCCGTCACCTTGTGGGAAGAGCGAGTTCTCGACATCGACCTTCTGATGGTGGTTGCTGCCGTCGCCGCGGCGGCAGTCGGCGCACCCTTCGAGGGTGCGGTTCTGCTGACGCTTTTCAGTATTTCGACCACGCTGGAGGAACGGGCGCTCGGCCGCGCGCGCCGCGCCATCCAGGCGTTGATGGAACTGCGTCCCGAGACCGCGTTAAGGCGTGGCTCGGACGGAACGGTATCCGAAGTACCTGCCGCCGATCTCGAAGTGGATGATGTCGTGGTGCTGCGACCGGGCGCGCGCGTTCCAGCGGACGGTGTGATTGTCGGCGGTCGCGGCTCGCTGGATGAGGCAAACATCACCGGCGAGTCGATGCCGGTCTCCAAGGAGCCTGGCGCACAAGTCTTTGAGGCGACCGTTAACCTCGACGGTGTGCTCGAGGTGACCGTGACGAGGACGGTCGAGGAAAGCACCGTTGCACGTATGATTGCGCTCGTGACGGAGGCGCAGGCGGCTAAGGCACCATCCGAACGCTTTAGCGCGTGGTTCGGGCAGCGCTACACGGTGGCGGTGATGGCCGGAGCAATCTTGGCTTTCGCGGCCTTTTATTGGCTGGGGCGCAACTGGGAGGAAGCTCTCTACCGATCCGCGACGTTGCTGGTGGCCGCGAGCCCGTGCGCGATCGTCATTTCCGTGCCCGCTGCAATCCTGTCGGCGCTATCGGCGGCAGCGCGGGGCGGTGTGTTGTTCAAGGGCGGGGCGGCACTGGAGACACTGGCGGCAGTCGACATTTTTGCCTTCGACAAGACCGGAACACTGACGACTGGCAAAGCGTCGGTAACCGGGGTTGTGGCACTCGATGGCGATGAGCGGCTCCTCCTGTCGTCTCTTGCGGGGCTCGAGGCGTATTCCGAACACCACAGCGCGGCGGCCATTCGGCAGGAAGCTGCCAATCGAGGCATTGACCCGGTCAGAGTGATGAACGTGATCACGCGGCCGAGTGCCGGCATCGTGGGCGATGACGGTGAAGGGCAATTATGGGCCGGCAATCCGCGTCTTGCCGTCCAGATGGGCGCATCTATCGACCACCCGATGCTGAAGGCGCTGGCCGCCGACACGCAAACGGTCATCTACATGGGGCGAGGTTCGCGAGTGATGGGAGCCGTCACCATCGCCGATCAGGCTCGCAAGACGTCCGCGCCAGCTCTTGCCGCGCTGCGTGAAGGTGGGGTCAGCGAAATCGTCATGATGACCGGCGACCGCCGTCCGGTTGCCCTGCGGATAGGCCAGGAGCTGGGGTTGAAGCCCGACGAGATCCACGCCGACATGCTTCCGGAGGACAAGGTCCGGATGGTCGGCGATCGCGCAGCCAGAGGCAAGGTCGCCTTCGTCGGAGATGGCGTCAACGACGCGGCCGCGCTGGCCCGCGCTGATGTCGGAATCGCCATGGGTGCCGCAGGCTCAGACGTAGCGCTGCAGGCGGCCGATGTGGCGCTCCTGTCGGAGGACATGGGGCGGCTCGCGGATGCGCACCAGTTGGCCCGTCGCACCGCAAGGGTCATCCGGCAGAACCTTGTGTTCGCCATGGGAGCAATGGCAATTCTGGTAACCGGCGGGCTGTTCTTCGAACTCCCTCTCCCGCTCGCCGTGATCGGTCACGAAGGGGGAACGGTTCTGGTGGTGCTAAACGGCCTGCGCTTGTTGAGGGATCCCATTCGCGGGGGCGGAACGAAGCCCGCGCCAAAGACACCTGCTCATACCAATTCGACCCGACGCATTGCGCGAGAGGCATACAGCAGGAAGGTGCCAAGGCGAGCAGGTTTATAGAGCTCTGGCATGGAGAAGGTTGGACCCCAGTCCCGTTCCCTCCGCCATTATCAAATTGCAAACTCCTAACAGCCTGATTTCAGCGCCAAAATTCCTTTTGATTGCAAAGGGGGTTAGCAGTTTCGACCGAACCTTAGAGACTGTCTAGAACGCGATCTTCGGTCTCAGAGTGGCTTTTGTCTCAAACCATGCGAACCTCGCGTGATTTGGTTCGGTCGAAAAAGATCGCGTAATTTCAATGCTTTGCTATTTTCGGCTGCGCCCGGGTTGCAACGGGTGACGCCGCCATCCACATCGAACAGAGACACCCGAGGTAGGCGTTTCCGAGCGCCGCGAAGCGTAGCCCTAGGCTCAGGACCCATTGATTTGAGGCGGATGATCTGATTCAGTCTTCGGA
>JAAZLP010000370.1 GCA_012799265.1 Phyllobacteriaceae bacterium
AGGCGGTTGGCGAATATGTCGCCGAGACCAAGGCCGAGCGGCAGCCGATCCCGCTGCCGCGCCGGGCGGACTGAGCCATGGCAAAGATCCTGATTGCGGTGTCGGGCTCTATCTCGGCCTATAAGGTCGCTGATGTTGTCTCTGAACTCGGCAAGGCCGGGCACGAGGTGCAGTGCCTTCTGAGCAAGAGCGCCGGTGAATTTGTCAGCCCGCTGGTGCTGGAAACGCTGAGCGGCAGGCCCGCGCTGTCGGCGTTGTTCGGGAAGGGTGTTTCCGGCACCGAGCACATCACCCTGGCGCGTTGGGCCGATCTCATGGTTGTCGCACCGGCCAGCGCCAATATGCTGGCGCGGCTGGCGCTGGGCATGGCAGATGACCTGCCCTCGACGGTGGCGCTGGCCACCCAAGCGCCGATATTGATTGCCCCGGCGATGAATACTGTCATGTGGGACAAGCCGATCGTGCAGCAGCATCTGGCAACGCTGGTGGAGCGCGGCGCAGAGGTGGTGCAGCCGGCTTCGGGTCTCCTCGCCTGTGGCGAGGTGGGCATGGGCAAGCTGGCGCCGGTCGTCGAGATACTTGCGGCGATTGAGCGGGCCGTGCTGCCCAAAAAGCGCGACCTTGAGGGCAAGCGCATTCTCATGACCGCTGGGCCAACGACGACGGCTATCGATGCCGTCCGTTACATCACTAATCATTCTACCGGCCGCATGGGCGCGTCCATGGCGGAAGAGGCGCTGCGGCGCGGCGCGGTGGTCGACTATGTGCTGGGCGTCGACAAGGGCGTGGTGCGCCCTGTTGCTCCCAAGGGCGCCGAGGGGCGATTGAACCTCGTGGAAGTGCGGACCGCTGAAGAAATGGCTGCGGCGGCGCTTGAGAAACTGCCGTTGGCACAGGGTGTGGTGGCGACGGCGGCGGTGATGGACTATTCGGTGGCGGCGCCATCGGCCAGCAAGCTCAAGCGCGCGTCAGACGCCATTGCGCTAGATCTCGTGCCCTCGACGGACGTGCTCGGCACGCTGCGCAAGGCGGCTGAGGGGCAGTGGTTCCTGGGCTTTGCCGCCGAGACCGACAATGTCGAGGCGCATGGCAAAGGCAAGCTCGAGGCTAAGGGGCTCGACTACCTCTTTGCCAATGAAGTGGCCAAGCTCGGCGCCGACAGTCAGACGGGATTTTCGGTCGGGACCAATGCCGGTGTGCTGCTGAGCGCCAAGGGCGAGCGGCATGAATTGGCGCTGGGCAGCAAGGCCGACATCGCCCGGCGCATCTGGGATATTATTGCATGACACTGATCTTGCGGGACAAGGCGGCGCTGCGGACGTGGCGCGCGGGCCTGGGTGCTAACACGCGTGTCGGTTTCGTGCCGACCATGGGGGCACTGCATGACGGGCATATCAGCCTGATGGCGCAGGCGCGCGAAGCGGCGGACGTCGTCATCGCCTCGATCTTCGTCAATCCGCTGCAGTTTGGGCCCAATGAGGACCTTTCGCGTTATCCGCGACCCATCGAAGCCGACATTGCCAAGCTCGAGGTGGCAGGCGTTGATGCGCTGTTCCTGCCGTCGGTGGACGACATGTACCCGCCCGGAGCCTCGACCTTTGTCGATGAGGAAATGGTGTCGCTGCCGCTATGCGGTGCCGAGCGGCCGGGGCATTTCCGTGGCGTCGCGACGGTGGTGCTGAAGCTTTTCAATCTGGTGCAGGCGCAGGTGGCGTTTTTCGGTCAGAAGGATGCGCAGCAATGTGCTGTGATCGAGCGGATGGTGCGCGATCTCGATGTGCCGGTTGAGATCAGGCGCGGGGCGATTGTGCGGGAGGCCGATGGCCTGGCGCTGAGCTCGCGCAATGTCTACCTCTCCCCGGAAGATCGGGCGGCAGCGCCGCTGATCCATCAGAGCCTGCGGGCTGTTGAGGCTGCATTTGAGGGTGGCGAGCGCGATGCGGCAAAGCTCGAGCAGATCGGGCGCAATGTGCTGGCGCAGTCCGATCGCATCAGGGTGCAATATTGGGATGTGCGCGACCCGGAAAGCCTCGGGGCCATTGCCAGTGTTGGTGCGCGTGGCGCGCTGCTGGCCGTCGCGGCGCATCTGGGGACCACGAGGCTGATCGACAATCTGCTGATTGGTGGTCGGGGCTAGCCTCGATCTCCAGTCCCCATTCACAGTGCCGTCCTCGGGCTTGACCCGAGGACCATTCGGTTCTGGAACAGCGCTCTGTGGCGTGGCTGCTGGCCCTCGGGTCAAGCCCGAGGGCGGGGCGGTGGTTGGGCCCTAATCAGGCGAACAAAGACGACTTACTCGGCTGCCTGAACCTTTGGCTCTTCGGCGAGGGTGTGATTGCCGAAGTAGCGGAGCGGGCGGATTTCGTAGGCGCCGCCGTCGGGATTGGCGACGGCGAGCTTGCGGGCGAAATCCATCGCCTCGTCCATGCTCTCGCAATCGGCAACATAGAATCCGAGAAATTGTTCCTTGGTTTCGGCAAAGGGCCCGTCCAGCACCACGGGCGCGCCATTGGACTTGCGCAGGGTCTTGGCTTCGTCGGTATTCCAGAGACGGACGACAGGGCCGAGCTTGCCCTTGGCGCTCATGCCAGCCTGGACTTCGCCGAGGCGTTGCATGCAGGCGGCGTCTTCTTCCGCCGTCCATTTGGAGACGGCGTTTTCGTCATTATAGCACAGGATGGCGTAGAGCATTTGTCCTCTCCACTGGATCGGTGGGGACTATGCGCCGCTCTTTTGGTGATGCCAAGAGGCTAGGAAGGCGGCGGGCCGGCGCGGGCAATCGTGAGGGTTGCGCCGATTGAGGCCGCGATGATGGCGGTGATGCCCGTTATCTGCAGCAGCGCCAGATTTTCCCCGAGGATGATGAGACCGGAGAGCGCGGCGAGGGCGGGTTGTCCGCTCATCAGGATGCCGAAAAGGCGCGCCGGGACATGGGGCAGGGCAACCATGTCGAGCGCATAGGGGATGGCGCTGGAGAGGAGAGCGACGCCAAGCGCCAGCGGCAGGATGGCGGGATCGAGAAGGCCGATGCCGGTGGTAGCGACGCCGAAGGGAAGGGCAATGACGGCTGCAGTCGCGACGCCGAGGGCGGCGGTATGCGCCCCGCCGCCAGTGCCCGCGCGCTGACCGAAAATGATATAGCCGGCCCAGCAAGCCCCGGCGCAAAGGGCGAGAAGGACGCCTGTGGGCGAGATGTCACCTTCGGTCTGAGCCCAGGGGAGCAGTAGCGCAAAGCCAGCCAGCGCCAGAATGATCCAGAAGAAGTCGAGTGGTTTGCGCGCGCCGAAGAGGGCGACAACGAGCGGGCCGGTGAATTCGAGGGCGACGGCGACGCCGAGCGGAATGTGCTCAAGCGCAGCGTAAAAGAAGAGGTTCATGGCGCCCATGGCAACGCCATAGAGGAGGACAGCGCGCCATTGCGTCCGGTCGAGCCTGTGCCGCCAGGGCCGGAAGACGAGGCAGAGGACGATGGCGGCCAGCGTCAGGCGCAGCGTGGTTGCCCCGGCAGCGCCGACCAGCGGAAAGAGCATTTTGGCGAAGCTGGCGCCGGTCTGGGTAAAGACCATGCCGAGCGTGATCAGGAGGACGGGAACAAGGACGGAGGTGGACCGCAATCGGGAAGGCTTTCGGGGTAGAGAAAGGGGCGATCAGCGGAAGAGCCCGGTGCCCGCATCGTCCTTGTCGATCAGCTTTGCCGCGTCGAGCACCTCGGGGTCAAGCAGGCGCGCATTGATGCCCATGCGGTCGCGAGTCCTGGCGCGGGGATACCAGTGGGTGACGCAGCCGCAAGTGGCGCAGCGATGGAAATCGACATTCTTGCCGTTCCAGGCATAGGTGTCGGTGGGCGCCTTTGCCTCGATGGTGACGTCGGTGATGGGATAATAGGCCCAGAGGACGCCGTAGCGACGGCAGAGACTGCAATCGCAGCGGGTGACGGTCTCGGGCGCCGCCGCGAGCCGAAGGGTGACTGCGCCGCAATGGCAGGTCGCGATGGCTTCTGTCATTTGATGTCCCTCCCGGCACGCGCCAAGACAGCATGGCGGAGGGGTTTCGTCCAGCAGGGGCATTGGCGCGCATTGACCGGAAAGCGCGAACGCATTAGCCGTGGAGACCAGAACAAAGGAGGAATCCATGGACTATCGCTATCTCGGCCGCTCGGGCCTGAAGGTCTCGGTCATGACTATGGGGACCATGACCTTTGGCGGCAGTGAAAAGGTCGGTCATACCGACATCAAGGATGCGGCGCGGCAGGTGGACCTCTGCCTCGATGCCGGGATCAATCTCTATGACACGGCCAATGTCTATAATGCCGGGGTTTCCGAGGAAATCCTGGGCGAAGTGCTGGCCGAGAACGGGCGGCGCCAGCGGGCGCTGATCGCGACCAAGGTGCGCTTCAAGATGGGCGAGGGACCCAACGAGATCGGGCTTTCCCGCCACCACATCATTGCCGAGGCGGAAGCCAGCCTCAAACGGCTCCAGACCGATGTCATCGACCTCTATCAGGTGCATGAATGGGACGGTATGACGCCCATCGAGGAGACGATGGAAGCGCTCGATACGCTCGTGCGCCAGGGCAAGGTCCGCTATATCGGCTGCTCGAACTATTCGGGCTGGCATATCATGAAGGCGTTGGCAGCGGCCGACAGGCGCAATGCGCAGCGCTTCGTATCCCAGCAGATCCACTATTCGCTCCATAGCCGCGACGCCGAATATGAGCTGGTGCCAATCAGCCAGGATCAGGGGCTGGGCATTTTGGTCTGGTCGCCGCTGGCCGGCGGACTACTCTCGGGCAAATATCGCCGCGATGGCGGACCGGAGAGCGGGCGGCATGTCGGCGGGTTCCGCGAGCCGCCGGTCTATGACTGGGACAAGCTTTATGACGTCATCGACACCATCGTCGCCATTGCCGAGGCGCGGGGTGTCTCCGGGGCACAGGTGGCGCTGAGCTGGTTGATGGGGCGGCCGGGCGTCACTTCGGTGATCATTGGCGGGCGCAATGAGGCGCAGTTCAAGGACAATCTTGCGGCGGCCGATCTCAAGTTGAGTGAAGAGGAGAGGGCGCGACTCGACGAGGTCAGCCAGCCGCCGCTGCTCTATCCTTATTGGCATCAGTCCTTCACGGCGCAGGACCGGCTGAGCAAGATCGATCTCGATCTCATCGGGCCCTATGCAGCGGAGTTCAAGCGTGGCTGATCTGGTCTTTCCGGCGCCCGAGCCGGTGCTGCTGCCTGTCGAGGGCGGCGCGTTTTTCCCGGTGCGGCGCGTCTATTGCGTCGGGCGCAATTATGCCGAGCACATCCGGGAAATGGGCAATGACCTGCGTGATCCGCCGTTCTTTTTCGACAAGCCGGCCGATGCGCTGGTGACCGATGGGGCGCCGATTGCCTATCCTCCGGGAACTTCGGATTTTCATCACGAGATCGAGCTGGTGGTGGCAATCGGAAAGGGCGGAAAGGACATTGCGGAGGCCGATGCGCTGAGCCATGTCTTCGGCTATGCGGTCGGGCTCGACATGACGCGGCGGGACCTGCAGGCGGAGGCCAAGAAGGCCGGGCGCCCCTGGACCTTTGCCAAGAGTTTTGACCAGTCGGCGCCGGTGGGCACGATTGTGCCGGCGAGCGCTATCGGTCATCCGGACAAGGGGGCGATTACGCTCGCGGTCAATGGCGCGGAGCGGCAGCGGGGTGATCTCTCCGAGCAGATATGGAGCGTGCCCGAGACCATCGCCTTTCTCAGTCGCTATGTGACGCTGAAGCCGGGCGACCTGATCATGACCGGCACGCCGGCGGGGGTTGGCGCGGTGGTGCGCGGCGATGTGCTGGAAGGCGCCATTGCGGGCATTGGCACCGTGCGGACCGAGATCGTCTGATGGCGCCTGTCTGGTCTTCGCAACAGGATGCGGCGCTTGTTGCCGTGTCCAAATGGCTCAAGGACAAGAACGGTCCGCAGGTGTTTCGCCTCTTCGGTTGGGCCGGCACGGGCAAGTCGACGCTTGCCGTGCATCTGGCGCAGGATGTGCGCTCGGTCAAATACGCCGCCTTTACCGGCAAGGCCGCGATGGTCATGCGTAAGCGCGGCTGCAAAGGCGCCCAGACCATCCATAGCCTCATCTATACGCTGGTCAGCGAAGGCGAGGGCGAGCCGCGCTTTGTGCTTGATCCGGAAAGTCCGGCCATGGATGCGGACCTCATCGTCATCGATGAGGTGTCGATGGTGGATGAGCAACTCGGGGCCGATCTTCTGAGCTTTGGCGTCAAGGTGCTGGTGCTGGGCGACCCGTTCCAGCTGCCGCCGGTGCAGAGCGCGGGCTTCTTCACCGCCGACGAGCCGGACATCATGCTGACGGAAATTCACCGCCAGGCCGCTGACAATCCGATCATCCAGCTCTCGATGCAGGTGCGCGAGGGCGGCTATATCGAGCACGGGACCTATGGCGAAAGCGTCGTTATCAGCCGCGACAAGGTTGATCGCGATGCGGTCATGGAAGCCGATCAGGTGCTGGTCGGGCGCAACAAGACGCGGCTCACCTATAATGACCGCCTGCGCGAACTGCGCGGTTTGCCTTTCCATGAACCCGTCGTGGGCGACCGCATGGTGTGTCTGCGCAATAACCCGCGGAAACGCCTGCTCAATGGGCAGATCTGGATCGTCACCGAGGCCTTCAAGCGCAACAATGGCAAGTGGACGCTGATGCTTGCCGATGATGAGGGCAAGGGCGAAACAAAAGTGCTGACGCACAAGGCCTTCTTGTCGGGTGAGGAAGACGCCATGACCTGGGCGGAGCGGCGGCAGTTTGACGAATTCACCTTTGGCTATTGCCTCACCGTGCACAAGGCGCAGGGCAGCCAGTGGGACAACGTCTATCTCTTTGATGAAAGCTTCGTTTTCCGCGAGGAGCGGGCGCGCTGGCTCTATACCGGCATCACCCGCGCCGCAGAAAAAATCACCATCGTGAGCTGAAGCGGGCCGGCCAGCGGAGGCCCGCTAAAATCTGCTGCCCGCAGCAATTTCTGCGGCATCGGAACAAAGTTCAGACAAACTTGACCTGATTTATAGCGATTGCGCGCGCCCTGATGGGTTGCGCGCTTCAATCGCTTGTTTCATCCTCGAAAACCATCGTCCGGAGGCGCGAATGCACCATGACACCCCATTGATCTCAACGATCGTCGCGGGTCTGGTGCTGGCCTATATCTTTGGCATGATCGCCAACCGGTTCAAGATGCCGCCGCTGGTGGGCTATCTGTTCGCCGGTATTCTGGTTGGACCGCACACGCCGGGCTTTGTCGCCGATCAGGCGCTGGGTGCGGAGCTGGCCGAAATGGGGGTGATCCTCCTCATGTTCGGTGTGGGTCTGCATTTTTCGCTGAAAGACCTGATGAGCGTGCGCGCGCTGGCCATTCCCGGCGCCATCGCGCAGATCACGCTGGCGACCGAGCTCGGCGCGGGGCTCGGCCTGCTGCTGGGCTGGGAGCTGGGCGGGGCGCTGCTCTTTGGTCTCGCGCTCTCGGTTGCCTCCACCGTGGTGCTGCTCAAGGCATTGCAGGATCGACGCCTGATCGAAAGCGAGCGCGGCCGCATTGCCGTCGGTTGGCTCATTGTCGAAGACCTCGCCATGGTTCTGGCGCTGTTGCTGATCCCGGCCATCGCGAGCCTTGGCGGCACCGATACCGGTGTGCATGACCCGTTCGTTTCCTTCGTCACGCGGCTTCTGGGTGTCGATGTCGGCATCTGGGGCATTCTGGCGCTGACGCTGGTCAAGATCGCCGCCTTTGTCGGTTTCATGCTGGTGGTGGGGCGCCGCGTCATTCCCTGGGCGCTGCATGGCACGGCGCATACCGGTAGCCGCGAGCTCTTCCGTCTGGCTGTTCTGGCCATTGCGCTGGGTGTGGCTCTGGGCTCAGCGGTGCTCTTCGGCGTGTCGCTGGCGCTGGGTGCGTTCTTTGCCGGCATGATCCTCTCGGAAAGCGAGCTCAGCCATCGTGCGGCAAATGAAACGCTGCCTCTGCGCGACGCTTTTGCCGTGCTGTTTTTCGTGTCCGTCGGCATGCTGTTTGATCCGGCAATCATCATCACCCAGCCGCTACTGATCCTGGCCACCGTTTTCATCATCATGGTCGGCAAGTCGCTGGCGGCCTTCGGCATTGTCGTGCTGTTCCGCCGACCGGTTTCGACGGCGCTCACCATTTCGGCGTCACTGGCGCAGATCGGCGAATTCTCCTTCATTCTCGCCAGCATGGGTGTGGCCCTGTCGATCATGCCGCCCGAAGGTCAGGACCTGATCCTCGCCGGTGCGCTGATTTCGATCGTGCTCAATCCGGCAGCGTTCTGGGTGGCGGAACTGATGCGCCCGGGTCTTGAAGCGCGCTTTGGTGGCCGAAAGGCAGATTTGGTCGAGCCGCTCATTACCGAGCCGATCGAGCCCACAATGGCGGCTGCAGGCCCGGTCGTGACCGACGCGCCGACGACCGCCGGCGTTGATATTGGTGCACATGGTGCTGATGACGATACGGGCGAGCCGACGCGCCAGACCGATCACACCGTGCTGGTGGGCTATGGTCAGGTGGGCCGCATCGTGGCTGCCGGGATCAAGGAAGCGGGCGGACGGATCGTCATCATCGAGGATTCCGATCAGGACGTCGCTGCAGCACGTGCGGAAGGGCATGAGGTCGTGTTCGGCAATGCGGCCAGCCCGGATGTCTTGAAGCTCGCCAATCTCCCTGAAGCGCGCAATCTGCTCGTTGCCATCTCCAATGGCTTTGAAGCGGGGTCGGTCTGTGAAAGCGGCCGCAGGCTCAATCCGGGCATCGCCATCATTGCCCGCGCCTATTCGGAGGAAGAGGAAAACTTCCTGCGTAGTCTGGGAGCCGATACGGTCATCCGCGGTGAGCAGGAGATCGGCAAGGGCATCCTGGCCTTCCTGCGCGACAATGGTGGAGGCGGCATTGGCGTCGATACGCCCAAGCTCCCCGAGGCGGACAATATTCTTGCGCAGGCTGCCATTGTCGGCACGACTTCGCTTGAGCCTGAGATGGTCGAGGAAGTCATGCCTTTCGGGGAAGCGGTCGAAGAAGACCCCGTCGCTGCCGAAACGGAGATTGAGCCGGTGCCAGCTCCCCCTTCGGAGATTGACGTCGTCGAGGCCATCGTCCGCGAAGAGCCGCTCGAAGCGGCAACAGAGACGGTCGACGAGCCCGTCGTGCCTCCGGCCGTGATCGAGATCGTCGTTGATATTCCGAAGGTCGACGAACCAGTTGTCGAGCCGGAATCGACTGTCGCGACCATCGATGAGGACGCCGGGCAAGTATCCGATGAAATAAATCTCGGATCAGAGGTGCCAGACGCGGCGTCAGGCGATAAGGAAGACATGGCGGCAGAAGACGCCGCTGTCGAGGTGACCGACGTTGAGCCGGAAGCCGAGGCTGAGGAGAAAAAGCAGCCGGTGCCAGAGGTGGCGCCGGAGCCCAAGCCCTAGGGCAGAGCAGGACTTGCGATGATTTCGCAAAAGGCAAAATATGCATTGCGGGCGCTGGTAGCGCTCGCGCGCGCCGGTCGCGGCGAGAGCCGGATGATCGGCGAAATCTCCAGAGATCAAGCGATCCCGAAGAAGTTTCTCGAGCAGATCCTGCTGGAGCTCAAACGGGCCGGTATCGTCAATTCCAAGCGCGGCCGTATGGGCGGCTATGAGCTGCTGAAGGCGCCCGAAGAGATCACCTATGGCGAGGTGCTGCGCCTCATCGATGGGCCGCTGGCGCCGCTCCCCTGCCTCTCCAAGATCGCCTATCGCAAATGCGAAGACTGCAAGGACGAGACCTCCTGCGAAATCCGTCATGTCTTTGAACGCGTGACGCTGGCGACCCGCGCCGTGCTGGATCGCACCAGTCTCGCGGACTCGCTCAATCTCGACGAGCTGGACGTCGTCGCCTAGCTTTTTCGCTTTCCGAAAGCGTGGATTGCCCGGTCCATCCCACTGGTGTCCGGTTTAGCTTTTCTCGAGGTTCAGGGC
>JAAZLP010000025.1 GCA_012799265.1 Phyllobacteriaceae bacterium
TAACCCCCGCCCCCATGGAGGTCGCAAGACCGAAGACCGTGCCCACAATCGCAAAGATATCAACGGCATGACCAATGGGGCCATTGATGCGCTCCTTCAGCAGCGGATAGAGACCCGAGCGGATGGTCAGCGGCAGATTGTAACGATAGCCGAAATAGGCAAGCGAAAGCCCCACCACCGCATAGACGGCCCAGGCGTGAATGCCCCAGTGCAAAAAGGTCACCGACATCGCCTCGCGCACTGCCGCCACCGAGCCAGGCTCGGCGGTGGGCGGCGCCAGATAATGCGTCATCGGCTCGCCCACGCCGTAAAACATCAGCCCGATCCCCATGCCCGCGGCAAAGAGCATGGCCACCCAGGATTTAAAGCTGAAATCCGGGGTGGAATCGTCCGGCCCAAGGCGCAGATCGCCAAACCGGCTGAAGCAAAGGAGCAGCATGGTGGCCAGAAAAATCCCGACCGAGAGCAGATAAAGCCAGCCAAAGCCCGACAGGATCCGGCTTTGCAGCCCGCCGAAAATGGCCTCGGCCTGGGCTGGCAGAAAGATCCCGACGCTGAGAAAAAGGCCGATGATGATCAAAGCGCCAAAGAACACCGGCGGGTTGATGACAAAGGGCTTAAACAAAACGGGGCTCCGATCGAGCTATGCGGGATTTTGGGTGATACGGCCTGATCAAGCGGCGCGATTTTCGGTGACGCTGGTGGCTACGCCGTCGGTGAATGTGACGCCTTCGATGAGCAAAGGCAACTGGTTCGCGCCCTTCAGGCGGCGCCATGTCTTGGCGGCAGCCTGAACGAGCTTGAAGACCATGAGCTTCGCCGTCTTCTGCGACAGCGCACCCTTGGTTCGGACAGTCCTGTGCCGAACGGTGGCGAAGACACTCTCGATCGGGTTTCCCGTGCGCAGGTGATCCCAGTGATCGGCCGGGAAGTCGTAGAAGGCGAGCAACGCCACGCTGTCCTTGGTCAGGCAGGTCACTGCCTTTTCGTATTTGGCGCCGTATTTCTCGGCGAAGACATTCATCGCGGTTTGCGCCACGGCGCGGGTTTCAGCCTGCCAGATCTCGCGCAGGTCGGCCTTCACCGCCGGCTGCATGGATTTCGGGAATTTGTTGAGCACGTTGGCGATTTTGTGGACCCAACATCTTTGATGGCGTGTGCCAGGGAAGACCTCGTCGAGCGCCTTCCAGAACCCCATTGCTCCGTCACCCACGGCAATCTCAGGCGGAACCGCGAGGCCGCGCGCCTTGATGTCGATCAGCAGTTCACGCCAGCTCTGCGCGCTCTCGCGCAAGCCGACCTGGAAGCCGACGAGTTCCTTCTTCCCCTCGGGCGTGGCCCCAAGAATGACCAGCATGCACTCGGCCTGCGGCTCCATCCGAGCCTGCAGGTAGACACCGTCCGCCCAGATGTAGACATACCGCCGGGCCGAGAGATCGCGGCGCTGCCAACGGTCGTATTCCTGCTGCCACTCCCCGGTCAGGCGCGAGACCACATCCGGCGACAGGTTGGGCGCGTCCTTCCCCAGGATTGCGGCCAGCGCCTCCTGGAAATTTCCCATCGAGATGCCACGCAGGTAGAGGACCGGCAGGAGAGCATCGAGGCTTCTTGAGCGCCGCGCCCATTTCGGCAGGATCGCAGAGCTGAAGCGGATCTTCTTCTCGGCCGGCACATCGGGGGCACGGTCGCGCACCTTCGGGCGCTGCACGTCGAGCGCCCCGATCCCGGTCAGGATGCTACGCTCCGGACCGTAGCCGTGTCGGACAACCCGCTGGCGACCATCCGGCAGGGTCTCTTCGGCATACTGCGCGACGAAGGCGTCGGCCTCGGCCCGCAGCGCGGCAGCCAGCATTCGGCGCGCCCCGTCGCGCGCGATCTCGGTCAGAGGATCATCCACAGATTCCGGCTGACGAAAGGCGATGATGTCTGTAGTCTTCTTCATGGCGTATCGTTCCTTTGGGAAGTTCTGGCAGGCTTCGACACCCGCCACGATACGCCGCCCTTTCAGACCCCGTCACCCATTTCCAAGCATAGCTCATGCCAAGGGCTTATCGGCAAAGACGATCACGCGGTTGAAGGCCGACTGGTGGCAAGCCTATGAGGCCTGGCAGAACCGTGACCTTAGCACACGGCGCTTCCTCTACATTTGGGCCGATGGCGTTTACTTCAAGCCACGAATGGCTGAGGAAAAACAATGTGTTCTGGTGATCGTCGGGGCCGATGAATACGGCCGCAAAGAGCTGCTGGCGATGACTGATGGCTTCCGGGAAAGCACGCAGAGCTGGCGCGAGGTGCTGCTCGACCTCAAGCGGCGCGGCTTGAAACAGGACCCGA
>JAAZLP010000026.1 GCA_012799265.1 Phyllobacteriaceae bacterium
CGGTTTCCTTTCAAAAATGTCCGAAAATCAGGGTTCCAAACGTTACATACACGACTGATGCTGGGGCCGACCCTCTGCAATGGTTGTGTCCCATGCCAGGCGCAATGATTTGAATGACTTAGTTCGCGAGCGGAAGGGACTTCCGGCGCCAGAAGTCACCCATTTGTGGTCACTACCTTTGGTGGCAACGTTGCGCTGATGCAGTCCATCAAATTGATACTGTTGTTGAAATCGACCGTTGAGCCGACCATGCAATCATCCCGCAATGGCAGCACGTCCGTCGAACTCAGCATCAGTGGTCCCCTTAAAAGCCCGTCCAAAGCGCCGGATGGTCCGGGGGAACGCTCGCGACCGCGTTTTCAGGTTCTTCCATAGATATTGGCACGCAATGCCGATGCTGGCGGTGGCCTCGGCGTTCCTTGCTTGGGGTGCTTATGGGGTGGCAAGCAGTCCATTCCCGCCAATGACCGCGCTGCGCCATTTGGCTGCTGCGCCAAACTGTGATGCTGCGCGCGCTGTTGGGCTCGCACCGGCCCGGCGTAATCAGCCTGGCTATTATTCTCAACATGATCGCGACCAAGACGGGATCGCGTGCGAGCCATGGCCGCAATAGCGCCGATTGGACCGGGCATTTGGCGTAGCGTTGACGTTGACCAATGTGAGCGCAGTTAACCCCGCCATCGAGCCCCGTAGGGCATCAGCGGGTGCGCCAGCACCTATGGCATCGAAGCAGAACACGCGTGCAATGCGCCCTTGCCCTATTGGCAGCTCTCGACCCATTTCAGCCGTCCGAAGAGCATCAGCCCTCGCTGGAAAGCTGCCGTTCCTTGGGCGGCCAGCTCTGTCGTTTCGCAAGCCACGCCGGAGCACAACAAGCCGATTGCCCTAGAGCTGCCCAGCCTCAGCACGTCGGACAAGCTCGTCGACAACGACCCGGACCCTGGGGAGCATTCTCCGTGTGGCCGGCCACAGAGCACTAAAGGGTGACTCCACTCGACAACGATCCGGCAGCACTACCGTCAATTCGCCGGTATCGATGAAGGCTTGAACCAGTGACTGAGGCATCTGGCACAGACCAAAGCCTGCCAAGGCCATGGTGATGACGGCCTCTCCATCGCTCACCAGATGCGTTGCCGGGGGATCTATAGACTTGGGTCGCCCTTGGTCATCAACGACGCGCCAGGACACTGGCCTGTCTGGACGGCTGCCAAGTACGCAGGAGTGATTTTGAATATCTTCGGTGTCTGAGGGGATCCCAGCGGCAGCCAAATAGGTTGGGGACGCACAAATCACGAGGCGCTGGGATCCAAGCCGACGAGCCATGATGTCGCTTCGGTCCGGCAGCTCGCCGAATCTGAGGCACAAGTCCACGCCTTCCTCCACCGGATCAATAACCCGGTCGGAGAAGCTGGCGGCCAGGTGCAGGTCAGGGTGGTTCTTGAGGATGTCCAAGAGTATCGGAAGGGCGACGCGTCGCCCAAATGCCGCTGGCATGTCGACCCGCAACACACCACGCACCGTGCTGGCCTTGGACCGAGCGGCGTCTTCCGCTGCGCGAAGCTGATCAATCGAGGCTTCGGCCTGCTCGAAAAATGCGGCGCCTTCCGGTGTGAGGGATAGTCGGCGTGTTGTGCGATGCAGGAGCTTTACTCCAAGGCGTCCTTCCAACTGCGTCACAGCCTTGGCCACTGCAGACTTGGTAACGCCGAGGTGCGCGGCAGCTGCCGTGAACGAGCCCGCCCTGACCGTGTGGATGAAGACTTCAACCCCGGCGAAAGCGCTGGTGAGAGCCATTCTGTATTCCTCCCCCCTCAATTGTGCACCTCAAGTCTACGGTCTGACAACCTGAAGCACAATTGTTGCCGAACATCATCGCGGCCATATGGGGTTTGCTTAAGGAGTTGCAGATGTCCCGCTTGTTCAACCCGCTGAAAGTCGGCGCCCTCGAGTTGCCGAACCGCATCATCATGGCCCCGCTCACCCGTAAACGTGCCGGTGTTGATCGCGTGCCGAACAGCCTGATGGCTGAGTACTACCGCCAACGCTCCGGAGCTGGATTGATCCTAAGCGAGGCGACGTCTGTCTCGCCGCAGGGCGTTGGCTACTGGGGTACGCCGGGCATTTGGAATGAACGGCAGGTGGAAGGCTGGCGACTGGTGACGAACGAGGTGCATGCGGCAGGCGGCCGCATCTTCCTTCAGCTCTGGCATGTGGGGCGCATCTCCGACCCGGAACTGCTTGATGGCGAGCTTCCAGTCGCGCCCAGCGCCATCGCGGCTGCGGGGCATGTTTCAGCTCTCAGACCGAAGCGGCCACACCCTGTGCCGCGTGCGCTCGAGACCGAGGAGATACCGGGCATCGTCGACGATTTTCGGCGCGGAGCAGAGCGGGCCAAGGCAGCCGGGTTTGATGGTGTCGAGCTGCATGCGGCCAATGGCTACCTCATTGACCAGTTCCTTCAGGACAAGACCAACAAGCGAACGGATCGCTACGGCGGTTCAGTGGAGAACCGTGCCCGTTTCCTTCTCGAGATCGTGGATGCCGTGGTCGATGTATGGGGTGCCGACCGGGTGGGCGTGCATCTGCGTCCACGAGGCGAGGAACACGATATGGGTGACAGCAATCCCAAGGCGATCTTCGGCTACGTGGCCGAAGAACTCGCCAAGCGGAAGATCGCGTTCATCTTTGTTCGCGAGATTGAGGCCGAAGACAGCTTGCTTGGAGAGATCAAGCGCCGGTTTGGCGGTGTGGTTATCGCCAACGAGTTGATGTCGAAGGAGGATGGAGAACGCTTCATCGACTCCGGCATTGCCGATGCCGTGGCCTTTGGCCGAGACTACATTGCCACACCTGATCTTGCAGAGCGTCTCCAGCAGGGGCTGCCTTTGAACACGCCGAACAAGGACACCTTCTACGGTGACGGTCCTGAAGGCTACACCGACTATCCCAGGCTTGTGCCGGCGAACTGACGGTCGCTCGAGGTCATCAAAATACGTCCGGTTCTAATGGCCCACGAACCAGAAGCGGACCGGCGGCAGTCCACCCCCGTTGTTGTCCTTATCGAATGGCACGGTGCATTACCGGTTTCCTTTCAAAAATGTCCGAAAATCAGGGTTCCAAACGTTACATACACGACTGATGCTGTGCCCTGACCTGCA
>JAAZLP010000371.1 GCA_012799265.1 Phyllobacteriaceae bacterium
AACAGCAGGGAGCAATCTTTGAGGGAAACTCGGTAATTTAGCCTTGGAATCGATTTGTCCGACTTGGGCTAGTCTTCAAGTTCTGTCCAACCCGCTGAGCCGCGCTGGACTTCGAGCGGGCGATAGTCGCGCTTGTAGGCCATTTTCGGGGAATCCGGGACCCAATAGCCGAGATAGACATAGTCAAGGCCGGCGGAGCAGACCTGGGCGATGTGGTCGAGAATGAGGAAGGTCCCGAGGCTCCGATGCGCCAGATCGGGTTCGTAGAAGGAATAGACCATCGAAAGGCCATCGGCCATGACATCCGTCAGGGCCACCGCCACCAGCGGCTGGTCCGGGAGATCGGCAATCCGGTATTCGACCAGTACGGACTGGACCGGCGTGTCCTCCACCATGAACTCATAGTCCCGGTAGCTCATCTGCGTCATGCCGCCACCGACATGGCGGGCGTCGAGGTAGCGCTTGAAGAGGTCGTATTGTTCGAACGTTGCCACGGTGGGGCGCACGTCGATGCTGAGGTCGGCATTGGCCTTCCTGACGCGGCGGAAGCGCTTGTTGGGCTCGAAGGCATTGGCGACGATGCGGACGGACTGGCAGGCGGTGCAGCCTTCGCAGGCGGGGCGATAGATGAGGTTCTGGCTGCGCCGGAAACCGTTGTCGCTCAACAGGTGATGCATCATCGACGCCCGGCGCCCGGACAGATGCGTGAACAGCTTGCGCTCCGTCTTGCCCGGCAGATAGGGGCAGGGCATCGCGGCTGTCAGAAAGAGCTGGGTGGTTTCGGGTGTCTGGTCGGTCATGCCTGGCCTGCGAGTGGCAATCGGCACAGTTTACCCCTGTGCCGCAGCCCTAGCAACGCCTTCCGCCGCCTAGCGATCCATCTGGGTGCGCTGCCAGTGACGGATCATGGGCGAACGGCGCACCATGAGCGTCCCCATGATGAGGTCATGGATCATCTGGCGACGCGGCGTGAAGAGCACGAAGAGCAGCGATACCGGCCAGGAAATCCAGATGCTGACCCAGAACAGCAGGGCGTGGAAGAAGGCCATCCAGCCATCAAGCGGCTGTCCACGCGTCGGCGTCAGAACGATGTCCATCATCTGCATGCCAACCGTGGCGCGCTTGGCCGAGCCGAGCGTAACCGCGTAGTAGATGACGATTGCCGCTGGCACGACGATGAAGAGGGACAGCCAGGCAAGGCCGAAAGTGAAGAAGCCGAGGATGGTCCCGGCCACGCCGAGCACCAGAACCAGCAGGCCCATGAGGAACAGGTCGATCAGATAAGCCATGACGCGGCGCGTCAGCAGCCCGTCGAAAAGCTCGGGGGCTGTGGCGGGGTCGGGCAGATAGGGCCGTTCTGAATAGGTCTGGGTCATACTGCGCAGATTGTCATGCCGGGCCCCCAATGCAAGAGGGCAGGCCACAGTTTTGTGCCCCTAGCTGTGCAGCCGCCTCGCGGCGCACTAGGATGAGCATTAGTGTTCTTGAGTCGCCTTCTCTCAGCGGCTTTTTCCGGAAATCACGATGTCCTCGCCCGCTCCTGCGCCGCTGACCCATCAGCCATTGCGCGGCTTTTTTCTTATCGTCATCGCTACCCTGCTGTTCGCCTACAACGATACGGCCAACAAGCTGCTTCTCACCGAGTACAATGTGCCCATGGTGGCGGCGATCCGCTATATCGGGCATTGCCTGCTGATGCTGGCGCTGGTGGCGCCGTTCCATGGTCGGGAAATGGTGCGCACGCAGCGGACCGGGCTTGTCATCGTCCGGGCGGCAAGTCTCGCGCTGGGGTCGTTCCTTGTGAGTTTGGCGCTGCAGCGCATGCCTGTCGCCGAGACGACGGCCATTGTCTATCTCTGTCCGGTGCTTGTGGTGGCCCTTTCCGGTCCACTGCTGGGGGAGAAGGTGGGGCTATCGGCCTGGTTCGCCGCCCTTATCGGCTTTTCCGGTGTCATTCTGATCGCGCGGCCGGGCAGCGGGCTCGATCCATGGGGCGTTGCCTTCGTGCTGGGCAATGTCGCGGTGTCGGTGGCCTATAATCTGCTGTCGCGCGTGCTGGCGAGGACCGAGCGCACCATGGCGATGCTGTTTTACTCCGCGCTGGTGGGCGCCATTGCCTTCGGCATCTTCCTGCCCTGGACCATGCATGGCGCCGCGCCGACCCTGTTGCAGATCGTGCTTTTCATCAGCCTCGGCGTCTCCGCCTGGCTGGGCCACTACTGCTTCACCCAGTCTTATCGCTATGCCCCGGCCGGGGTGATCGCGCCCATGAGCTATATGCATCTGCTCTGGGCCGGCATTGGCGGATGGCTGGTCTTTGGTCAGTTCCCCGAAGCCATCGCCCTGGGCGGCATGCTGCTGGTGGCGCTGGCAGGCATCATCAGCGCCGTCCGCCCGCGCTTTGGTCGCCGCCCGGCGCAGCTGGCATCCGAGGACGGCCTGACGGAAAAGGCGGGCTGAGGTTTCGGCAGCGCGGTCCTGAAACGAAAACACCCGGCCGAGGCCGGGTGTTTTTTATTGAGATGCTGGAAGACTGCCGCCTTAGCGGCCGAGCTTGCGGGCCATTTCCAGCGCGTAATAGGTGAGGATGCCATTGGCGCCGGCGCGCTTGAAGGCCCAGAGGCTTTCCAGCACAGCCGCATCGCGGTTGATGGCGCCAGCCGCACCGGCCAGTTCGATCATCGCGTATTCCCCGCTCACCTGATAGGCGTAGATCGGCACGTTGAACTCGTCCTTGGCGCGACGGATGACGTCGAGATAGGGCAGGCCGGGCTTGACCATGATGCTGTCGGCGCCTTCGAGGATGTCCTGCTCGATCTCGCGCAGGGCTTCGTCGGAATTGGCGTAGTCCATCTGATAGGTGCGCTTGTCGCCGCGCAGGCGGCTGCCCGAGCCCACGGCTTCGCGGAACGGCCCATAGAAGCACGAGGCGTACTTGGCCGAGTAGGACATGATCTGGACGTGGTCGAACCCTTCATCGTCCAGCGCTTCGCGGATGGCGCCGACGCGGCCGTCCATCATGTCCGAGGGGGCGATGATGTCCGCGCCGGCACGGGCCTGCACGAGGGCCGACCTGACCATGGCGTGCACGGTCTCGTCGTTGAGGATTTCGCCGTCGCGCACCAGGCCGTCCTGGCCGTCGCTGGAATATTCATCCAGCGCAACGTCGGCGATAAGCCCGATTTCCGGAACGGCGTCCTTGATGGCGCTGAGCACGCGGCACATCAGATTGTCCGGGTTGTAGGCCTCGGCGCCGTTTTCAGCGCGCAGGTGATCCGGCGTGTTGGGGAAAATGGCGAGGGCAGGGATGCCGGCATCGCGCGCATCCTTGGCGGCCTGCACCATGAGATCGATGGAGAGACGCTCGACGCCCGGCATGGTCTTGATGGCGGTGCGCTCGTTCTGGCCCTCAATGACAAAGAGCGGCCAGATCAGGTCGCGCGGCAGCAATTCGGTCTCGCGCACCATGGCGCGGCTCCACGCGCTCTGACGCGTCCGTCGCAGGCGGCGGCCTCCCAGAAAGCTCATGTCGTGCTTGGGCCAATCCTGAGACATCTATATTCTCCAGCAGATGCGCTTGGGCCTGCGATCCCCCGCAGGTCATTAATTGCACCGCTCTTAGCAGTGGTTGTGATCCCATCCAACCCACCGCTTGTCGCATCGCGCGCCAGCCGCTATCACACCACCATGCTCTTTCAGGCGCCCAGTCTCGGCATTTATATCCGCATCATCGCCATCGTGGCCCTGTTCCTCGGGCTCAACGATGCCTCGCGCCTGCTTGGGATCTCGATGGGCTCGACCAGTCCGATCTCGTCCATGGGCTTTACCGCCTTTGCCTATCTGGCGGTCTTCTCGCTGGTCAGGCTCTTCGCCGCCGTAGGTCTCTGGCTCAAGGCCAGCTGGGGTGCGGTGCTTCTGGTAGGGGCTACGGTCGTCGAACTCGCCCTCTATCTGACTGGCAGTCCCGATGTCCGCATGACCGCGTTGGGCTTCGCCATGCGGCTCATTCTGCTGGCTGCCATCAGCGTCGTCTTCGCGCTCAGCCTGCGCTTCACGCGGGCCCAGGCAGACTAGTCGGTTAAGACTTCCGCCCCCGGATGGTTACAAATTCGTCACCCGGGGTAACGAGCAATTAAGCCAAATTCTCATTGCTTTCCAGTAAGATAGTTTTAAGCGTGTGGCTTAGGGCGATCTTAGTCGGGTGGCCGTAGTTTGGCCTCATGAGATGCGAAAAATCGCACAGACAAACACAGTGAGGCACACTATGGCGATCAAATCGAATGCGGCTGAGGCGCTTAACCCTGAACGTTCCAGCGCGGGCCTGAAGCCCCTTTACCTGGAAGCAGTTTCCCGCGTGGAGCGTCTCCACCGCCGCCTCCTCGACCTGATCAAGGACGAATTCGACCGTATGGGTTGGGATGACATCAACCCGGTCCAGGCGCTGCTGATGTTCAACATCGGCGACGCAGAACTGACCGCCGGTGAACTCCGTTCGCGTGGCTACTATCTCGGCTCGAACGTCTCCTACAACCTCAAGAAGCTGGTCGAGACCGGTTACATCTTCCAGGAGCGTTCGCGCACTGACCGTCGCTCGGTCCGCATCAAGCTGACCCCCAAGGGTGAGGAAGTCGCGGAAGTGATCGACGAGCTCTATGACCGTCACCTCAAGTCGATCGACAAGGTCGGTGGCCTGGGCGATGACGAGTTCGACAACCTCAACAAGTCGCTCGCCCGTCTCGAGCGCTTCTGGGTCGATCAGATCCTCTACAAGCTCTAAGCCAGACAGCGAAAAAATCGGCAAGTGGCGGCGTGTTGCCTCCATGCCACATCTGCTGAACAGCGCCGGCCTTCGGGTCGGCGTTTCTTATTTGTGCCGCAGTTTTGCGGCAGCTCCGTTACGTGCTTGGAAACCATTTTCTGGCAAACAAAAACGCACCTTTGGTTCACAAGGCGTTGACGTCTGTTGTGGGTTTTAGGACTGCGATGTTATCGCCATTATGCTGGCGAGTGGTCTTTGGGTGAACGAATGCGGCTGACACGACGTAATTTTATCCGATCCGTAGCAATGGCTGGCGCCTCGGCGGCTCTGCCGGCATTCGCTCAGGACTCGGTATTCGACATGATCTCGGGTGGCTCGGGCAGGGTGCTGCGGGAGACGGATCGCGCCGGCAATACTGCCGAAGCTGCGGCCATCATCGCCACCAACGAGCCCATCCTGTCCTTTGATACGCTGCACAACTTGCAGCTCGCCATCTCCCAATATGAGCCTTTCGTGGCCGCCGGTGGCTGGGAACAGATCCCGCAGCAGGCCTATCAGCTCACCCTGGGCAATACGTCCCCGGCTGTCGTCCAGCTCAAGCGTCGCCTCATTTCCTCCGGCGACATGCCGCTGGTTGAGTATGCCAACGACGTGTTCGATGCCGAA
>JAAZLP010000372.1 GCA_012799265.1 Phyllobacteriaceae bacterium
CATTGTGCTCAATCTCGAAAAATCGGAGCCCGCGACCGATAGCGACGCCGACAAGGCCGCCTGCAATTTTGGCGATGCGACATTCAACCGCTGGTATCTCGGCGGCGTGCTCAAGGGGCAATACCCCACCGAAATGACCGAGTGGCTGGCGCCTTATCTGCCGGAGAATTATCAGGCCGATATGGATGTGGTGTCGCGTCCGCTCGACTGGCTGGGGATCAATTACTATACGCGCGGGCTCTACAAGGCCGCAGCCGATGCAGGCCGACCCGTCGAGCAGATCAAGGGCCCGCTCGAAACGACTGAAAGCGGCTGGGAAATCTATCCGCAGGGCCTCACCGACCTGCTTGTCCGCGTCTCGCGCGACTATACCAAGATCCCCGTCTATGTGACCGAAAACGGCATGTCCGAGGTCGAAGGCGACAGCGATCCGCGCCGCGTCAAATACTACGACGATCACCTCAAGGCCGTGCTCGAGGCCAAGAAGGCCGGCGCCGATGTGCGTGGTTATTTTGCCTGGTCGCTGCTCGACAACTACGAATGGGCCGAGGGCTATGACAAGCGCTTCGGGCTCGTCCATGTCGACTACAAGACCCAGAAGCGCACGCCTAAGGCGAGCTATCGCTCCTTCCAGGGCCTGCTGCACAATACGCGCTAGATATTCTCTCCCAGACTGAGCCCTCCCTTCGGGGAGGGCATTTTTCTCAAGCGACGTCCGGGAGACGGGCGGCCATCAGGGCCTTGGTCAGCGCGTGCTGGGGCTGGGCAAATAGCCTTTCCGGCGTGCCCTCTTCGACAATCCTGCCGGCTTCCATGATGAGTACGCGGTCTGCCATGGCCGCAACCGTATCAAGATCATGGCTGATCAGCAGGTAGCTGAGCCCATGCTCGCGCCTCAGCCGCGCCAGAAGCTGCAGCACCTCGCCGCGCACCGACACATCGAGCGCAGAGACCGGCTCATCCAGCACCACGAGCTTGGGCTTGGTCACCAGCGCCCGGGCAATCGCCAAGCGCTGCCGCTGGCCGCCGGAAAATTCGTGCGGATAGCGGCTGAGCATACTTTCCTCGAGCCCCACGGCTTCGACCGCTTCTTTGAGACGCGCCTGACGCTCCATCGGTGAAATCCGGCCAAGCAGATGCAGCGGCTCGGCAATGGAATCCCCGATTGTCATCCGCGGATCGAACGAGCCGAACGGGTCCTGAAAGACAAGCGACAGGCCGGCGCGGAGGAGGGGCGGCAGGTCCCGCCCGCGATAGGCCCGGCCCTCAAGCAGCATCTCGCCTTCGGTGACGCTATCGAGCCCGACGATCATTCGCGCCAGCGTGGACTTGCCACAACCCGATGGCCCCACCAGCGCGAGGCATTCACCCGCGGCAATGGATAAGCTGACCCCATCAACCGCGCGCAAAGTCTTGCGTCCCCATGGCCAGAAGCCGCCATGCCCATATTCGCGCGCCACATTGCGCACCTCGAGAAGCGCCTGCTTGTGCTCCAGCGGGGCGACGACGTGCCGTTCGACGCGGCTGGCAGCCAAGAGGCGCTTGGTATAGTCGGCCTTGGGCGCCGTCAGGATATCCGCAGTCGTGCCGGTCTCTACCAGCCTGCCGCCCTGCATCACACCAATCCGCGAACAGAGCGCCGCCACCGCACGAATATCGTGGCTGATGAAGATCAGCGTCATACCGCGGTGGTCACAGACCCGGGCAATGAGATCGAGCACCGTCCTCTGGGTGATCACATCAAGCGCCGATGTTGGTTCGTCGGCAATCAACAGGTCCGGCTGGCTGGCCAGCGCCATGGCGATCATGGCGCGCTGACGCTGCCCGCCGGACAGCTGATGCGGAAAACGATCGGCATGGGCGGGAATGAGACCGACCTCATCGAGCAGCGCGGCGACCGTGCCGCGCTCATGGGTCAGGCGCAGCGCCTCGTCTATCTGGGCGCCGATCTTCATCAGCGGATTGAGCGCCGTCATCGGCTCCTGAAAGACCATGCCGATCCGCTTGCCGCGCAGCCGCGCCATGGCTTTTTCGTCGGCGGGCAGGGGCTCGCCATCGAGGCGTATCGTGCCTGTGACCTTGGCCGTCTCCGGCAGCAATCCAGCAATAGCCATCGACGTCAGCGACTTGCCCGAGCCACTTTCCCCGATCACGCCAAAGCGGTCGCCCCGCTTGATGCTGATGCTGAGATCGGAAACAGCCTCGCGGTCGCCGAAACTGATGGTGAGGTTCTCGATATCAACCTGCGCCATGGTTGATCCCCTCCCGCTTGAGGCGTGGGTCCATGGCGTCGCGCAACCCGTCCCCGGCGATATTGAGCGCAATGACGATGAGAACGATGGCCAGCCCCGGCACGATGCTGAGCCAGGGGTGGATCAGAAAGACGCTCTGCGCATCGCGGAGCATCAGTCCAAGACTGGTCGCAGGCGGCTGTGTCCCGAGCCCGATATAGCTGAGACCTGCTTCGGCCAGGATGCCGAGCGATAGCTGGATGGTGCCCTGCACGATGATGAGGCTCATGATGTTGGGCAAGAGGTGCCGCACCGAAATGGCGACATTGCCCAGTCCCGCCAGCCGCGCGGCTGAAACATAATCCTGCGTCGCAATGGCCAGCGCGCCGCCGCGCGCCACGCGCGCGAAGACGGGAATATTGAAAATCCCGATGGCGATGATCGCATTGGCCGCGCTCGGACCCATCAACGTCGTGATGAGAATGGCAATCACCACGCTCGGGAACGCGAAGGTGACATCGGAAATGCGGATCACCAGCCATTCGACCGCGCCGCCCCATGCCGCAGCAGCCAGCCCCAGCGGCACGCCCACGCCAATGCCGATCACGACAGCCGCCGCACCAACCCAGAACGAGGTCAGCGTGCCGCTCATCACCAGCGAGAACATGTCCCGCCCCAGATTGTCCGTACCCAGCCAATGTACCGGTCCCGGTCCCTGGAAGCGTCGCGCCACCACGATCTGCTCGATCGGGAAAGGCGTCCACCACAGCGAGACGAGGCCGAGAAGGGCAAAGAGCGCCGTGGCCACAAGGCCGATCAGCAGGCTCGGATGGTTCCTGATCAGGCGCCAGTTCATGCGTCACCTCGCCGGAGGCGCGGATCAACCAGCGCATAGGTGAGATCAACGATCAGCGACACGAGGGAAACCACCAGCACCAGAACGATGGTTGCGCTGCGCACCAGAATGAGATCGCGTTCGGAAATCGCCGTATAGATCAACCGACCAAGCCCCGGCAGGTAAAAGACATTCTCGACGATGATGGTCCCCGCGACGAGAAAGGCGAACTGCAGTCCGAGAATGGTGAGCACCGGCAGCAGCGCATTGCGCACCCCGTGCCGCCACACAGCCTCGCCCGTGGTCATGCCCTTGGCGCGCGCCGTGCGGATAAAATCCTGCCCGGTGACATCAACCAGCGCCGTCCGCATGACGCGGGCGAGGATAGAGGCCTGGGGCAGGGCGAGCGCCAGCCCCGGCAGCACCATGCCCCGCGCCGCAGCCCAGAAATCTTCGTTCCAGGGCGTAAACCCGCCCGTCGGCAGCCAGCGCAGCGTCACCGCAAAGAGCAGCGACAACAACATGCCGAACCAGAAATTGGGTACCGCAATCCCCACCTGCGCCAGCACCATCAGCCCGGTATCGGTCGCCTTGCCCCGCCGCCGCGCCGCGAGAATACCCAGCGGCAGGCCGATGGCCACAGAGAGCACCATCGCCACCACGGTCAGCGGCAGTGTTACGGAAAGACGCTCCGCAATCAGCCCGGCAACATCCCGCCGCTGCGTATGGGAAACGCCGAAGTCCCCCTGCAACATCCCCCCAACCCAGCTGAAAAACCGCTCATGCGCTGGCGCATCGAGCCCCATTTGCGCCCTGAGCGATGCCACCGCATCCGCGCTGGCGTTGATGCCCAGGATGAACCGCGCCGGATCACCGGGCAGCAGGTCGAGCAGAACGAAAATGACCACGGCTGCAATGAACAGCGTGGCGGCAAATCCGAGAAAGCGCCGGAGGAAATAGAGGATCATGAATGTGCCCCGGAAGCGGGGATACCCAAATCACCGACCCGCCCTCGGGCTTGATCCAAGGGCCATTGCGGGCTTGTGCAGATGGCGATTGGCCCTCGGGTCAAGCCCGAGGGCGGCGGGTTTTGATCGCGGCGCTTAGTCGACCCAGCGGATGTCGCGCAGCACCACGCCTTCAATCGGCGAGTTCTGCCACATGCCTTCGAGCTTGGCGTTCCAGACGCCGGTCTGGGCGAGTTCGAAGAGATAGCCGTTGACGGCATCCTCGGAGATGATGGTCTGGATCTGCTGCGCCAGTTCCTTGCGCTTGCCATCATCCGTGGTCGCATTGAGTTGCTCGTTCAGCGCCTGAAGGTCAGCATTGTTGTAGCCGAAGTAGTAGTTGGGATCGGCATAGATGCCAACGTCAAACGGCTCCACATGGCTGATGACCGTGAGGTCAAAATCCTTGTTGGTGAGAACGTCTTCCAGCCACTGCGCCCATTCGGTGTTGATCAGTTCAACCTTGATCCCGACCTCGGCAAACTGGCTGGCGATGATCTGGCCCGACAGGCGCGCATAGGCCACCGGCGGCAGCTTCATCGTCGCCGAGAAACCATCCGGATATCCTGCTTCCGCCAGCAGCGCCTTGGCCGCTTCCGGGTCATAGGGATAGGTCTCGGTCAGATCGAGATAATAGGGATGCTGCGGCGCAAAATGGGTGCCGATTGCCACGCCATAGCCATAGGTCGCGCCGTCGATGATTTCCTGGCGATTGAGCGCATGCGCCATCGCCTGACGGACGCGCAGATCGCTGAACGGCTCCTTGGCATTGTTGGTGCCGAGAATGGTCTCGCCCTCGGTAGAACCGACCAGCACCTTGAACTGCGGATTGCCTTCAAAGACCGCCAGCGCTTCGGGCGCAAAATTATTGGTCCCGTCGACATCGCCCGCCAGCAGCGCATTGGTCAGCGTCGCCGTGTCGCCGATAAAGCGATAAGTCGCCTTGGTCAGCGCCGGCTTTTCGCCCCAATAGGCGCCGTTCTGCTCGAGCACGACACGGCTGCCGCGATCCCACTGCACGAAGTGGAACGGCCCGGTGCCAATCGGCTCATTGGCGTTGTTCTCGGCACTTTCCGGCGCCACGATCACGGCGTCGCCGCGACCGAGATTGAAGAGGAACATCCCGTCCGGACGCGACAGCGTGAATTCCACCGTCAGCGGATCGATCACATTGACCGACGCGATCGGCGCATAGAGCGCCTTCTGCGCATTGACGCTGTCCTCGGCCAGAATGCGCTCGAAGGTGAACTTCACGTCTTCGGCGTCAAAGCTTGTGCCGTCATGGAATGTGACGCCATCATGCAGCTTGAACGTGTATGTGAGCCCGTCATCGCTGACGGTCCAGCTTTCCGCCAGGCCCGGCTGCACGGCGCCGTTCTGGTCCACGCGGGTCAGTCCCTCGAAGACATTCTGGTAGACCACAACGTCAATGGCCTCGGCAGCGCCTGCGGTCGGGTCGAGTGCGGGCGGCTCAAGGGCGACGCCAATGCGGATCTCTGTCGACTGCGCCAGCGCAGCGCTGGTCGCCAGCAACAGGGCCGTAAGGGTCAGTCCCAGGGACTTGGTCTTGATCATTCTTGTCTCCTCGCCCGGATCACGATGGGAAGCCGAGGCTTCAAACATACGGAATTTCGTTCACTGGCGCACCTGCTTCCAGTGTCAAAGTTTTCGCCGCCTGCCTTTAGCAGGGACATGTTATGTCGCAAAATCAGTTTGTGTCAGGAATTTGGGGAAGCGGCCGCGAATCCACCAGATCCGCCGGTATCTTGAGGCTGAACAGCAGCCCCTCGACTCCCGCCGGGTCCACCGACAGCGAAACGGCATTCACCGCCAGCAGCGAGCGCGTCAGCGCCAGCCCCACGCTGGAGCGCACCGGCATCAGCATCTGCCCGTCGCGATCGACGCCATCCCGGAAAACAACGAAGCGTTCCGCCATATCCACTTCATGCGCAGAGCTGTCGCGCACATGGATGGCGATGGCCCCATCATCAAGCCGCTGCGCCGAGATCACCACCGTGCCCCCGGCAGGCGTCTGGTCAATCGCGCTGGCGAGCAGGTTCAGCACCGCCTGACCGAGCGACGCCCGGTCTGCGGTCACCCGCGGCAGGCGCTCGGAAATGGCATTGCGCACAAATACCCGACCGGCATTGGCCTGATCGCGGATGCGCAGCACACAGCTTTCGAGCAGCGCCGTCAGATCAAGGCTCGCCCGCTGCGGCAGGTAGCGCCCGTCGCGCAACCGCGCATAATCGTCGAGTTCATCCACCAGCGCCGCGATCTCGTGCCCGGCCTTGGCGATATCGTCGGCATAGCCTTCATAGCGCTCATTGCCGATCTCCCCGAAGGCCTTGGAGCGGATGAGGTCGGAAAAGCCGACAATGGTGTTGAGCGGAC
>JAAZLP010000373.1 GCA_012799265.1 Phyllobacteriaceae bacterium
ACAGCGCCCCCCTTTCAGTGCCCGAAGCCAGGATGGCGAATGCCCAATCCGCACGCTCCGCACGAGAACTGTCCCGTGCCAAGGCGGAACTGGAGCGCATCAAGCCCCGTTTCGAAAAAATGCGCGACCAGGCCGCCCGCGAATTCGGTCGCGCCGAGGTTCTGCTGCAACTGGCAGAAATCGCCCGAAAAACGCCCCATCGGTTCTAGCACTACTTTGGCAGATTTTTGTTTGGGGACTCTGTTATGAGCCTTTTACAATGAGGGCAGCGTGTTGGTGGTGGCCTCGCGAAGGCGTTGAGGATGGCTTGCCTGACGGCTGGCATGGTTGGTTGCGGGGGCGGTCCGGGGACTCTTTTTTTCCCGTCCCGCAGCCTTGAGGCGGCGGGATTGCAGGAAGGCGTAGGCGATCATCGTCATCAGTGCGTGTCGGTGCAGCCCGGTCCAGGAGCGGCCCTCGAAATGGTCGAGGCCAAGCTCCTCCTTGAGCTGCTGATGCGCCTGTTCGCAGATCCATCGGGCCTTGACGGCAGAGGCGAGCGCCTTGAGGCTGGTGTCGGCTGGCAGGTTCGAGGCGTAGTATTTCCGTTCGCCGGTCGCGCGGCACTCGCCGATCAGCCACACCTCCTCGTCACCGGGCATGGCCTGCACTCGGCCATCTGCCATGCGATGGCGGTGGCCATCGGCGATGCGGACGCGGGTTGCGGCGAACTGGCAATTCAGCCTGCCTTTGGTCCCGCGCCGCCAGCTGACCTTCCGCCATTTTTCGTCCTCCAGCATCTGTTCGGCGGAAACGGCAACGCGGTCGGGGAGGTGATATTTGCGGCGCCGACCGCGCCCGGCCTCGGGAAAGACCAGCCCGACATCTGCCGGCCAGACTTTCTGGCGCCGCGACAGACCGACCGCCCAGACGAGACCGCGTGCGCTCAGAGCCTGGCGGAAAGGCCCGCTCGATCCGTAACCCGCATCGGCCAGCACACAGCCGAAGCGAACCCCTGCAGCCCTCACCCGGTCGATCTCCTCGATGGCAATCCCGGGTTTGCTCAGGGCCGTTTGCCGATCTTGCGGCACCCGGGCCCGGGCCATGCGGTCGGGATCGCTGGTCCAGACCTTTGGCAGAAACAGCCGTAACCCCACCGCCACCGGCACCTCGCGCGAGGCCAGCGTTACCGAGACAAGCGACTGGCAGTTCGCGGTCTTGCCCAGTGATGAGGCATATTGCGGCGCAACCCCGACGGAATGATCTCCCTTCTTCGGCAGACAGGTATCATCGATGACCAGAAAGGCCTCTTCGCCGCCAACCAGCCTGTCGGCCTCGGCCAGCAAGGCGGCCTCCAGCGGCGCGCTGTCCCAGACCCCGTCGGCGATGAAATGATGCAACTGGTCATAACTGACCGCCCCATCCCGCGCCGCCATCGGCTGCACGCTCTTGCGATCACCCGGGCCGATCAGCCCGGCAACATAGGCCGGACACATCCGCCCCCGCGTCTTGTGCCCAAGCGCCGCAACAAA
>JAAZLP010000374.1 GCA_012799265.1 Phyllobacteriaceae bacterium
GAGATTGCCCGCACGGTCATCAAGGGCTTTAGCTACATGCCGCCGTTCGGCGATGTGCTGACCGATGTGCAGATTGCATCCATCTTGACATATGTGCGCACCAGCTGGGGCAACGACTACGGCCTGGTTACTCCCGAAGAAGTAGCCGCCAACCGCTAAATTTTGGCTTCTGGTTGGCGGTTCATGCTTGTGCTGCCAACCAATCGTCCAGCTTCTGCTGTTCCTGGCTTAGAACGGCGTGATTGATAAGCCCGCGTTCCAATGCGCAAGTAATTGCTCTCGTCCGTGAATTGAACTTCGCCGACACAGTGGGCTTCGCGCCGACCGTCGAGACATCCAGCTTTTCATACACGTGACGTAGCCGGTTTTGCACCCCGCGGACCGTCAATCCTCGGCGAACAGCAATCATCTGGTCGGTGAGACCAAGTGCAATATCCACCAGACCTTCGTATTCTGTGTCAGACAATCCGGCCAGCCGACTGCTAACGCGACTTTGCACCTGTCTTACTTCCTGGTCGATGGCGCGCCGATCACGCAGGAACACGGTTTCAAGCGCGGCGCGCAAAGTCGCCTGCGGCGCAGACTTCAGAACATAGCCATAGCGGGCCGACGCTGGCACGACGCGGGACAGGCTTCGGATATAGGCCTCGTCCGCATAATTGGACCAGAATACGATCTGGGCAGTGGGTACTGTGCGCCAAAGTTCTCGGGCGATCTCGACACCATTGCATTCGGGCAGCTGGAGGTCGAGGATTGCCCGGTCGATTTGGCCGGAATTGGCGATAACCAATGCAGCCTTGCCGTTATCTACTTCCAGGATCTCCAGCGGCGTGCCCCAGAGATCGCGCGCGATGCTGGCGGCAAACTCTCGATGAAGCACGTTGTTTTCTGCAATCATCAGCACGGTTATGCGAGCCTTCTATTCGGAATTGCCGGCGGGTGAATGGGTGTTTCCTTAAGTCTGTAATCGAGGATAACGCGGGTCCCGGATGCTTGCGGCAGACCTGATTCAATGCGCAGGCGCGCTCCAATAAGTGCGGCTCGGGTGTGCATGTTGCTCATACCGCCCTGTTCCAGGGAAACGCCGGCGCCCAACCCTCGACCATCGTCACCCACGGTGATCCGCAAGTTTTCGCCGAATGTCGAAAAGATAATTTCCACTTCCCGGGCGCCGGAGTGCTTGGAGCAATTGTTTATTGCTTCCTGAGCGATCCGATAGAGCACCGTCCGCTCAGGATCTTTCAGATCATCAACCGCGCCGCCAGTCAGGTCGATTATGCGCACATCAACCTTGGGTACAGTGTACTGAAATGCCTTCAAGGCATGCGCTTCAAGGGCATCGCGGAGGCCAAAGAATTGTAATACACTTGGCTGCATGTCATCAACAATACCCCGGAGCTCAGTGAGGCACCCGGTGACCATTTGTTCCAGCTCGTCAAAGTCATTTTGAAGGCTGGGATGGGCAACCTTCATTGTTGCCACGTGTCTGGAAATCCGCGCCAAATCCCCCAAGGTTTGGTCGTGAAGATCCATTGCAAGCCGGCGGCTTTGCTTGTCCATGTCCTGTGTTAGGCGTGAGGCCCCGATGCGCAACTGACGTTCGCGTCGCCTGGAGCGCCTTTCGGCAAGCGTGGCCCGTCGAGCCGCTTGGGACTGAATCAGCGCCATTATGTATGGCGTCAGCAGATCGGCGCAGATTTGCGCCAGCTTGACATCATCCTCGTTATAGCAGCCGGGTACCTGGCGACTAATGTTTAAGCTGCCCACGATGTTGCCGCGTATTTTCATTGGCACGATAATGCGGCTGCGCAGCTGCGCTGCATAAATGGGGCCGTCTAGTGCGCCCTCAAAATGGAAACGTTGGTCAGACACAGCGTCGTCAGTGAGCAGGTACGGCTCAATTTCTCGCAACACGAGCCGGGCTGGGCTACTATCCGTTGGGAACGGCTTCGTGACGCTGCTGCTCCAGCTAGTTTTGGGGCCTACCTCGTAAACAAGGTGCATGTTTCCGTCTTCTTCCGACATCACGGCGATGTCGATGTGATCATACGGAATGAGTTGGCTCACCTCGGCTGCGGTAGCACGAAAAGCCTCACCCGGCTCCGTCTGGCCGGCAAGGGCCTGAGAGATCGCTACTAATCTGTCGACGAGGCTCTCCGGCAAGTCCATGAAAGGGCCCTCCAAACCCACTCGTGCTCCTTAAAACACAAGTTTAATCAAGAACCTAATCACAGTGCGGCAAACCACACTACGTGGTCAATCCTAATGCGATCTGCCATTGGTCTTAGCTGAAGGTGTGGGTTTGCGCACCCTTGCTGCGTTATCGGGCGTAGCGGCAATTATCTTGGCATGGGCAACTACTCGCATCATAGTCGGGAGGTACTTATGATTTCACGTCTTACCACTACTCTCTTCCTTTCTGTTGCCCTGGCTTGCGGCTCCACCGCATTCGCTGAGCCGATCGATACCACTCCCCGGGTTCCCGCTCCGCTGGAAGAGCGCATCGCTCACACCGACCCGTCGGTTTACAATGAATCTGCAAGCGTCCATGGTGGCGCGGGTCCGATGAAGTTCACGTCGATGTACGACGCTCGCGGCAACCGCGGTGCACGCTTCGACCTCGGCACCAACTTCCTCTTCCTGCATCGCGGTGAAATTCTTCCCGGTGGTGGCATCGGTTCGCACTTCCACAACAAGGTGGAAGAAATGTTCGTGATTCTGGACGGTGCAGCGCAGTTCACCGTCAACAGTCGCACCTCTGAACTAAAGGGGCCGGCTGCAGCGCCCGCTACTCTGGGCAGCAACCACGCCATCTACAATCACACCGACGAAACCATTCAGTGGCTCAATATCAACGTCAGCATGCTGCCGGGTCTTTACGACAATTTCGACCTCGGCGATCCGCGCGTCGGCGTTGAACTTGATGAAGTTCCCCAGTTCATTACGGCCGACCTCAGCGGAACCCGTCTGCGCGATATCGAAAACTATGATGGCGGCACTGGCACTGTGAAAGTTCGTCGCGCCCTCGGCCCTGCAGTGTTCTCGACTGCATGGAGCTATTTCGACCATATCGTGATTGGTGAAGATGCGAGCATCGGCCCCATCGCAAAGCCGCAGATGAGCGAAGTGTTCTTCGTTCTCAAGGGCCAGGGCGAAGCGACCATCAATGGCGAAACCGCCGCCATCGGTGAAGGCGATGCCATCCCGGCAGGCCTTGGCGAATCCCGCAAGTTTGTCAGCACCGGCGACGAGCCGCTGCAGCTGCTGGTGATTGGCGTTGCACGTGACCTGGAAGCCAAGGCCGCCTACATGCTGTCGTCGGACGCAGCGATCCGTCGCTAACGAAAGTCTTGCAGACAAGGCAAGCCTTGCAATCTAACTAAGCAGGGGTCGCAGCAAGCCTGCGGCCCCTGTTTCAATAGGAAAATTCTGATCTGATTTTTGAAGCCACAGATATTGAGATTTAGCGGCATGCTATGACTAGAACTTTAGTGCTGATTGCTGACGATGACCCGATATATCGGTCTTTCATTACCGATGTGGTAGAGGCGAGCGACGTCGAGTTTGATGACATATTGCAGGCCGAAGATGGCGAGGCTGCCGTTTCCATCGCGCTGACGCACAAAATTGATCAGGTCGTTCTAGATCTTCAAATGCCCAAGCTTTCGGGCGTCGATGCCGCCAGGCAAATTTGGGCTAACAATCCTGCAGCGCGAATTTTATTTTGGTCCAGTTTCGCAGATGAGGCCTATGTGCGCAGCCTAATGCGGATTGTGCCGGAACAGGCCAGCTACGGGTACATTCTGAAATCGACGACAGCGGAACGCCTTCAGGTGGCCTTGGAGGGCGTCTTCATCGATGGACAGTACATTGTGGACCGCGAAATCCGGGGGCTGCAGGCGCGCACCGAGAGTAGAAACGAAGGGCTGAGTCACATTGAATATGACATGCTAATCGACATTTCTCTCGGGTTTACAGACCAATACATCGCGGAACGCCATAATCTCTCCACCCGCGGTGTTCAGAGTCGGCTGCAAAAACTCTATACAAAGCTGGGAGTGGGCGATGAAATTCTCGGTGGCTCCCCGGTTTACAATCCCCGCACACGCGCCATCAGCGTGGCTATCCTCAGAGGGCTGCTGAACTCTGACCTGATCGTGCGTGCACGCGAACGCCATAGTGCGGAAGAGAACAGTCCGTCGCGCCTTTGACTGTGTGAATCCGCACATTTGGGCCGTTCAATGCCGCTTATGCTCTTAAGTCCAACAAACATAAAGTTTGGATGTCAGAACAGGGGATTAAAATGCCTTACATTCACATCGACTGGATCACTCAGAACCAAGAAAAGCGTGACGAAGTCTCCAAGCGCGTTGCTACTGCAGTTAATGAAGTAACGGGCATTGCACTCAACGATATTTGGGTCGTCTTCAAGGATATTGATGCCGAGAATTGGTATGTCGGCGACCGGTCTGTTGCGAAAATCCGTGCAGAGGCCAAGAAATGAGCATCGAAGTCCGCGATGCCAGCTTAGCGCATATTGTTGCGCCGGATGCCCAGGTGAGGCAGGTGGCTACGGGCTTCCTCTTCACCGAAGGTCCGCTCTGGCACCCCAAGGACGAGTTTCTGCTGTTCTCGGATA
>JAAZLP010000375.1 GCA_012799265.1 Phyllobacteriaceae bacterium
CAGGCCCGCCGCATGGAAGCCCGCTACCGCCCGGCCGGCGAAAAGCAGGCCCCGCGCTATGTGCATACGCTCAATGGTTCGGGCACCGCTGTCGGTCGCTGCCTCATCGCCGTCCTGGAAAACTACCAGCAGGAAGACGGCTCGGTCGCTATCCCTGAAGTGCTGCAGTCCTATATGGGTGGTCTCAAGTCGATCGGCGGTCGGGGATGAGCCTGCGCATCCTGCTCACCAATGATGACGGCATCAACGCGCCGGGCCTGGCCATCATGTCCGAGATCGCACATGCGATTTCCGACGATGTCTGGATCGTGGCGCCCGATGGCAATCAGTCGGGAGCAGGGCACCGCTTTACCTTTGGCCGTGAACTGGCGTTTGTCGAACACGGTCCACGCCGGTTTTCGGTGACGGGTGGCTCGCCGGCTGACTGCGTTGTCGCCGCCATGACCCATCTCCTCGGCGACAAGCCGGCTGACCTCGTCCTGTCGGGCGTCAATGCCGGGCAGAACCTGGGCGACATTGTCAATTGTTCCGGCACGGCTGCGGGCGCGCGCGAAGGCGCGCTGCAGGGCGCGATCGGCATCGCGATGAGCCAGTCGATGGACTATGAAGTGACCCATACGCCGGACTGGGCCAATGCCAGCCGCTTTGGGGCAGAGGTTGTCGACGCCATCCTGGGTGCCCATGGGGGCGACGACGTCTATTACAACGTCAATTTCCCCTTCTGCGGCGTCACCGAGGTGACCGGCATTTCCGCCGTGGCGCAGCAGCGGTTCTCGCGCTCGCCGATCCGCTATTATGGCAGCGACAATCCGGGAAAATTCTTCATGGCCATCCCGGAAACCCCGCTGCCGCTCGATCCGGAAGCCGATTTCGAAGTGCTGCGACGGGGCAATGCCATCACGGTGACGCCGCTGGCCCTGCAGCAGACGCATCGCGGCGCACTGGCGCGTCTGGGCTCGCTGGAACTCAAGAGCCGGTAGGTTTGTCGGCTCCACCCGCTCCATCGCTGGTGTTCTAATCACACCTGCAAGTGGCCTAAGTTCCCCCGTACTGAGAGTTGACTGCGTGGAAATGGCCGGGGCCGCGGACTGAGTCTCCCTGGCATCTAGCTCTAGTGGTCCTGCCTTTCTTATTCGCGGTATCAGGCCACGAACATCGTTCTGATAGACGAATATCCCGATGATAGCCGCTATTGGCCACCCTTGGGTCAATATGGTGACTATAGCTGTACCAAGATCCATCGCTTGCCCCCTGCCGCGCCCTTTGGCGCACCTACGATAGCGATGACCCCAGATCATTCAACAAATTCGCTGACGCGCGGGTGTGGCTTCTGATCGGGCCCTTGCTTTGTTCACACATTTTAACCTTACCGCCTTCTGAATCCCGTCGTGACGAATTCGCTCAAACTGCATCGACTTTAAACTCGTCTTTACCTTACCGGCGTAGCTTCAAACTCAGTTGTTGAGTACCTGCGTATGAGTAAGCCGATGAGTATTCGCGTCTCGCCGCGGACCCAGAGAAGTGTGGCTACCCTCGCCGTTATCGTTGCGACCGTTGGTCTGGCTGGTTGTTCCAGCTTAGGCAGTCGCAGTTTCGGCGATTCCACCACCACCGGCTCCGTCGCACAATCCGCCCCCGCCACGCTGAACCAGCCGATGCCGCCCAGTCTTGGCGCGCCGCAGTCGGTGCAGGTCGCTGCACAGCAATTCCTGCCGCCGGCCAATGTCGGCAGCTCGTTCGGTGGAGGCAATATGCTGCCGCCGGCGCCCGTCAATAATGGCTTCATGCAGCCTGTCGGCGGGACCTCACCGATCGGTATGGGCGCACCGGCATCCACGGTGCAGACGCAGGCCCTTCCTGCCTTGAACTCGTCGCAACCAATGGGAACTCAGCAAGCCATGCAAGCACAGCAGACCCTTGCCCCGCTGCCGGCCGCGCCCGCCGCCGTCGCGATGGGCGCTCCAACGACCAGCAATTCCGCCTTGCCGGTCAACTCCGCCGTTCCGGTGCAGGCCGCAGCCAATTCAAATGGCTACACCCACACCATCGCCGGCGGTGAATCGCTCTATACGATCGCCCGCAAATATGACGTGACGACCCAGTCCATCGTCCTGGCCAATGGCCTGTCCTCGCCGGACAAGATCGTGGTCGGCCAGAAGATCACCATTCCGGGTCGTGGCGACCTCAACCAGAACGTTGCTCCTGTGGCTGCAACTGCGCCGACCCAGCTGGCCAGCGCGCCGGCTCCGCTCGGCCAGACCCTGCCGACCGCTCGTCCGGCAGGCCTGAGTGCCCCGGTCCAGCAGGCTGCCGCTCCGGCGCCGACCGCTGCGCCGACGCCAGCGCCGGCTCCTGTTGTCGAAGCGCCGGTCGCCGCAGCCAAGCCGCAGCCGGCCCCGACGCCTGCTGCTGAACCGGCGATGTCCGGTAGCGACAAGTTCCGCTGGCCGGTCTCGGGTCGCATCATCACCGACTTCGCCGCCTCGCGCGGCACCGGCATCAATATCGACGTGCCGGAAGGCTCGACCGTCAAGGCGGCCGAAAACGGCACCGTCATCTATGTCGGCTCGGGCGTGGAAGGCTATGGCAACCTGATCCTGGTCCGTCACCCGAACGGCTATGTGTCGGCCTATGCCCA
>JAAZLP010000376.1 GCA_012799265.1 Phyllobacteriaceae bacterium
CACCGGCCTCACCAAATCCATCTCGCTCGATGGCCGCCCGTTCAACATCGCCTGTGGACAGATCGATATCGGCAACACGGCGACGGATATGACCAGCGCGATGAATGCCGGCTCCCTCCAGGCCAATGGCACGATCATGCCCGAGCCGACCTTTGATGTCGGGCACGTGGTGGATGCCCTGCTCTATATGGCCGGGCTTCCGCTTTCGGCCAATGTCCAGTTCATGACGGTGATGGCGACCAACATGCCCTATATCGGCCGGGGCTAGTCCGCCGCAGCCCAGACGCGGTCGCCGGCGATCCAGGTCGATTTCACCTGTCGGTCGCCGGAGAGGTGAACGAAGCTGGCGATGGCGCCGCTACCGAGATGGCCAAACCTGTCCGCGACGCCCAAGGCTTCGGCGGGATAGAGGGCAGCCATGCGGAACGCTTCCTCTAGCGCGATATCCAGTACGTCGATCATGAAATTGACAGCATCGATCATGTCGAGATCGGCGCCCGCCAGGGTCCCGTCAGCGAGCCGGAGAGCGCCGTTCTCGCGCACAATCTCACGCCCGTTCAGGGTGAAGCGCTCAATCTCGGTGCCCGTCTGCGACATCGCATCTGTGACGAGGAAAATCCGTCCCGGGCCACGCTTGGCGCGCAGCGCAGCACCGATGCTGGCGGGATGAACATGAATGCCGTCGGCGATGAGGCCGGCGAAGACGGCGGGCTCATCCAGCACGGCGCCGACCACGCCCGGCTCGCGATTGCCCATCTGGCTCATGGCATTGAAAAGATGCGTCGCCATGGTTGCACCGGCCGCAAAGGCCTCGCGCGCCGTCGCGTAACTCGTGTCGGAGTGCCCGATGCTGACCACAGCGCCAGCACCTGCAAGTTGAGCGATCTGCGCCGGGGTTACGGTTTCTGCAGCGACGGTGCAGATGAGATTCGGAAGCGTCTTTGCCGCCTCGACCAGGCGGGCGAGATCGCTGTCGTCCATGGGCCGGATCAGCGCCGGATCGTGCGTGCCCTTGCGGGCGAGCGCGAGATGCGGCCCTTCGAGATGGAGGCCCAGGAAGCCCGGCACCCGCTGCTCCGCGGCAGCCACGCCTGCGGCAATCGCCGAGACATTGACCTCGACACTATCGGTGATGAGCGTGGGCAGCAGTGCCGTCGTCCCGAACGGCGCGTGGGCGGCGCAGATGCTGCGAATGGCGTCGAGGCTTGGCGCATTGTTGAACAGCACGCCCCCGCCGCCATTGACCTGAAGGTCGATAAAGCCGGGCACAACCATGCCACCATCGAGAACCACCCGCTCTGCCCGGCTCGGCACGGCGGCGCTCTCGACGATCCCGGCCACGTGGCCGAACTCGATGAGAAGGGCCGCATCGTCGTGCCAGGCCGTGCCGTCAAAAATCCGGGCGCCGATGATCGCGGTCAGGTCGCTCATAGTGTCTGCGTCACCTTGCGCAGCATGGGCGGCTGGTCCGGGTTAAGACCGCGGTGCCGCGCCAGCGCTTCAACAAAGCCATAGAAGGAGACGATGAGCGCCAGCGGATCGGTGATCGGATGCCCGGTCGCTGCAAAGGGAAGTCGCGTGGCGTCGCCTGGCCGGTCGCTGGTGAGGAAGGCCCGAGCGCCCTGCCCGGCCAGTTTGTGCGCCATGTCGGCAACCGAGGCCTCTGCCGCGTCACGCGCTGCAAGGCCCAGCACCGGATAGCCGGGGGTAACAATAGACACCGGACCATGCATCACTTCTGCGGCACTATAGGCCTCGCCCTGAATGCCGCAGGTTTCCTTAAATTTCAGCGCCGCCTCATTGGCAATGGCCACGCCCGGCCCGCGCCCAAGAACGTAGAGCGCCGAATGACCATCGAGCGCCGGAATCATGTCGGACCAGTCGCAGGCCACGGCCTTGGTAAGGCTTTCCGGCAGCGCCGCTACGGCGCGGGACAGGTCGGCATCATTGCTCCAGCGCGCCAGCAGCGCCAGACCCGCCACCACGGAGGTCACGAAGGTCTTGGTTGCGGCGACACTTTTTTCGACGCCGGCATGCAGGTCGATCGCGAAGTCGCTGGCCTCAGCCAGAGGCGAATCCGGCGTGTTGGTGATGGCGATGGTGGTCGCGCCGCTGCGCCGGGCAGACTGTGACATGCCGACAATGTCGGGGCTCTTGCCGGACTGCGACACCGCAATGGCCGCTGCGCGGTCGAGCTTGAGGTCGCGACCATAGATCGACGCGATGGACGGTCCGACAGAGGCCACCGGAATGCCGACCGTCAGTTCGATCGCATATTTCAGATAGGTGGACGCATGGTCCGATGAGCCGCGCGCAATGGTGAGCAGCAGCGCCGGATCAAGGTCGCGCAGGCGTGCAGCAGCCTCTTCGAGCCCATTGGCTTCCGATTGCAGAAAGCCTGCCACAACCTCCGGAATCTGGTCGATCTCGGTGCGCATGAAAGTTGTTTCGGTCATTTTTGCCCTCCGGGGGCGGCATCCAGGCGTAGCTCGGCGACAAAGTCATAGGTGTCGCCACGATAGATGGAGCGGGTGAACTCAATCACCCGTCCGGTTGCGAGATAGGAGATGCGTTCGATGTGAAGCCCGGCGGATCCGACAGGCACCTGCAACAGGTGCGCGTCGGCTTCCGCGATATTGGCAGCGCGGATACGCTGGATAGCGCGCACCGGCCTCGTCCCGGACTTATCAAGGTGCAGATAAAGAGAGTCGCCGATCATATCGGGATCGGGCAGCACCGATGACGACAGGCTCGCCCGCTCGATCGCGAGCGGCGTTTCATCATTGAGACGAAGGCGCGCAATCCGGGCAACGCGCTCGCCGCTGGTAAGCCCGAGGATGACGGTCTCCTCCGGCGAGGGTGTGTAGAGCCCGCGATCAAGCCATTCCGCCCGCACCGCCATGCCGCGGCGCGCCATGTCTTCCGTGAACGATGTCAGCTGCGAAAGCGATTGTTCGACACGCGGGGTCTGTGGGGCGACAAAGGTCCCGGAGCCATGGCGCTGCACCAGAACGCCTTCCTGAACCAGATGCTGTACAGCCTTGCGAACGGTGACGCGAGAGACATCGGCGCGTGTCGCCAGGTCGCGTTCCGACGGCAGCGCATCGCCGGGGTTGATTGCCCCGCGCTTTATGGCATCTTCGATCCAGCGCTTGAGCTGCAGATAGAGTGGCCCGCCCACCGGCAGGACCACCGGATCATCGCCGAATAATTTGCCCGCCTGTTCTTGCACGCTGCCTCAGAATCCTGTTCCAGAATCCGGTGCACCAGGGCACCCACACGCCACAATACCAATAAAATACCAGTAGCCAAGTCCTAATGTGTTCAGCAGGTCCTGCGCAAGGTCTCCTGCGCCTGTGAAATCCTGTGATGAACCGCCGAAGCCTTCTGGAGGTCATGGACAAGTGGTATTTTTTTGGCATTATTCCCTTATCCATTGGAGGGAACATGGCGCAGCGACAGACCGAGCAATTGCATGCTGATGCCAAGGAGATCGACCTCCGCAGCGACCTCGATATTGCATCCCTGCTTGCCCGCGGACAGGCCGATGCCGCCGCCTCTGTCGAACAGGCGATTTCCACAATAGCGCAAGCCGGCGCGCTTGCAGCCAATGCCGTCGGCAATGGCGGTCGGCTCATCTATGCGGCCGCAGGCAGTTCAGGACTGATGGCACTGGCGGATTCGCTTGAGCTGCCGGGAACCTATGGCATCTCCAGCAATCAGATCGTGGTCCTGATGGCCGGTGGTGCCGAGGCGCTCGTCAATATGCGGGGCGGACCGGAGGATGACGGAGCCGCCGCACGCGAGGCTGTTCTGGCTTTAAATCCCGGGCCGAATGACTGTCTCATCGCGCTGACCGCCAGCGGCAGCACACCCTATCCAATCGAAGCGGTCCGGGCTGCACGAGCACAAGGCGCCGCCACGGTGGGGATTTCCAACAATGCCGGTGCCGCAATCTTCGATGGCGTTGATGTGGCCGTTCATTTGCCGACCCCCGCCGAAGTCATCGCCGGATCGACGCGCATGGGCGCCGGTACCGCCCAGAAAATTGCCCTCAACATGATTTCCACGATCATGGCCGTGCGGCTGGGCCATGTGCATGACGGCTACATGGTCAATGTGGTCGCCGATAATGATAAATTGCGGGATCGCGCTCGGGGCATGGTTGCCGCCATTGCCGAGGTCTCGGTGGAGAAGGCTGGCGAGGCACTGGGATTGACCGATGGCGCCGTAAAAGCCGCCATCCTCGTGGCAAAGGGCGCCGATACTGATCGGGCAGCGCAATTGCTGGCGCAACACAATGGTTTCCTGCGCCCTGCCCTTGCCGAACTGGCCGCAGCCCAGACCTAGCAGGCGCTCTTTGGGCGCATGAAGGGGCCGCAAGGCCCCTCCCCAACTCAGGCAGTTTTTTGGGCTTTTTCATCCCACACCAACGGCGCCGGTCGACCCAGGAGGAAACCCTGGGCTTCAGTGCACCCTTCGACACGCAGGACTTCGAGCTGTTCGCTGGTTTCCACGCCCTCGGCAAGCACTGGCACTGAGAGGCTTTTACCCAGAGCCAGAATGGCCCGGACGATGGCCTTTGCCTGATCGTCATTTTCGACTTCGGCCATGAATGAGCGGTCGAGCTTGATCTTGTCGAATGGGAAGCTGCGCAGGGTATCGAGCGAGGAATAACCCGTGCCGAAATCGTCGATGGCGATGGAGACGCCCATCTGCTTGATTTCGTTCAGCACCGCGAGCGCCCGCTTGCGGTCCGAAATGATGGCAGTCTCGGTCACTTCCAGCTCAAGACGCTCGGGCGCAAGGCCCGTTTCGTCCAGCACCATGCGGACAAGGTCCGGCAGGCCAGTCTGGGAAAGCTGCAGCCCCGAGACATTGACCGCAATCTTGTGCGGTTCGGGCCAAAGGGCCGCTTCGCGGCAGGCATTGGCCAGCACCCAGGCACCGATGGAGCCAATGGCGCCACATTCCTCGGCAATGGGGATGAATTCTGCCGGCGACACGGGCCCATGGCCCGGTCGGTTCCAGCGCAGCAGCACTTCGTAGCCGGTGGTTTCTCCGGTCACGACGGATTTCTGGACCTGGTAGGCCAGATGGAATGCGTTCGTGTCGATGGCCGTCCACAGATCCTTGGCGATCGCGCGACGTTCCCGTGCGGCCTCGTCCATTTCCTGCTCATAATAGCAGATGCGCTGGTCGGGATCGTCCTTGGCCCGATAGAGGGCAAGGTCGGCATTATTGAGCAGCTTGGAGCGATCGAGACCATCATCGGGCGCAATGGCAACGCCCACACTGCCGCTCACATTGAGCACGGTGGTCCCATAGGTGACCCGCCCGCTCAAGGCCGCTTCAATCCGGGTCAGAAAATCGCGAAGCGCCGTCATTGTGGTGAATGGCTTGATGGCGGCGAACTCGTCACCACCGATGCGCGCAACAATCTCACCGTCCTTGAGATCATTCTTCAGACGTTCAGACACAACGCGCAGAACATGGTCACCGGCCGCATGGCCGCAGCTGTCATTGATATCCTTGAAGCGATTGAGGTCGATGGCGATCACAGCCAGCTTCTCGGCCTCGTCGGTCTGCAGATTGCCGAGCGCGCCATCCAGCATGCTGATGAACCGGGCCCGGTTGGGAAGTCCGGTCAGGGAATCGTGGTGGGCAAGATGGGCAATGGCCGCTGCGTTGCGACGGCTCTCGGAAATGTCTTCCACCGTCGTGATCCAGGCGCCTTCCGCAGCAGGGCTGTGGCGAATGCGTAGAGCACGATCATCACCGAGCAGCTGGACCAACTCGCCGCCGCCGCGCTGGATCATATCGGTATATTCTTCGGCCAGATCGGCGGCACGGCGCGACGCCTCCTCCGGCTCGTCGCTCAGCGCGCTGAACGTGCGCTTGAGAATTTCGACAAGGGTGACGCCGACAATGTTCGTTTGACCCAGCCCGAGCAGAGCAGGCAGTCGCTCATTGTGCAGCAGCAGCCTTCCATCACCATCAAAGAGCGCGAGGCCTTGGCCCATATGGGTCAACGCCAGATTGAGGCGTTCATTTGCCTCGGCAACGCGCTGGGCGTCTGCAGCACGGCGGGCCATTTCCTTCGCCGTCCGGCGGCGATCAGCCTCATCGAGCACAATGCTGCCGATGGCAGCGGCCAGCACCAGAAGCGAGGTCATGGCGACCAGGATCGACAGCATCAGGCTGTCAATTTCCGTGGCTCCCTGCATGGGCAGGCAGTTGGAGAAATCGGCGCCAGACATGGAGGTGAAATGCAGGGTGCAGATGGCGATGGCCAAGAGCGTCGCCGCAAGCGCGCTGGACCGCCAGCCACTGCGCGTGGTCACCGCAAAAGCCAGCGCCGAGAGAACCATTCCGCCGAGAATGGACAGCGCGACAATGCCGGAATCCCAGACGATATCACCTTCCAACATCACAGCGGCAATGCCGGTATAGTGCATGACGGAGATACCGACGCCGACCGTGGCGCCACCCAGCACGCGGTCGATCAGCTTGCCGGAATGGACGGCAAGGGCAATGCCGCCGCCGCAGACGAGGATGGCGATCAGCAGGGACAGCGCCGTCAGCGGTACGTCATAGGCAAGCGTGATCCCCGGCCGGAAGGCCAGCATGGCGATGAAGTGCGTGCCCCAGATGCCCAGGCCCACCGCAAGCGCGGAAACGCCATTCCAGATCAGCCGCATGCGTCCCTTCGCCTGTTGGGCATGGCGCATCAGGCCGACACAGGCATAGGTGGAAACCAAGCATACTGCGGCGGCCAAAAGGACTAGCGTAAGGTCGTGGCCTGACAAGAAAAATTCGAGCACGCGTCATCTGAATACGATCACACAGGCCGGCAGCTATAAGCACAATCCCTTACAAGAAAAACACCGGCCCGTTCGCACTCCCGATCCGTTGCAAATATGCTTAGGAAACTGTTGCCAGGGCTACATTTTCAGTCATGAAGAGAGGCGGCCCCTTGAATGTATCATATGTCCTGACACACAATGGACAGCCGTTTTTCTCCCCGCGCCGGATGACACATGAGCCGCAATTTTCTTGTTATCGATCCCGAGGAGGGGCTTGAGGTCCTCAAGGGCCTCGCCTCCCCCATTCGTATCAAGATGTTGAAATTGCTGCACGTTCAGGGGCCGCTCAACGGCAATGACATTGCGACCAGGCTCGATCTGCCGCAGTCGACGGTATCCACCAACCTGCAGATTCTCGAAGCTGCGGGGCTGATCCGGACCGAGACGCAGAAAGCGCGCAAGGGCAACCAGAAGATCTGCCACTCGACCTTTGACGAAGTGCTGGTGATGTTCAAGGACGACATCAAACCGCTGCGCTCCAACAGTATCGAAGTGGCCATGCCGCTCGGGCTTTATACGAGCTGCGAAGTCTCTGCGCCCTGCGGCCTCTGCTCAACGGAGGGCATTATCGGCCTTCTCGACGTGCCCGACACCTTCCTCGATCCGGAGCGCATGAAGGCCGGGCTCATCTGGTTCACCCGCGGCTATGTGGAGTACCAGTTCCCCAACAATGCCAAGCTGGCGCAGAACAAGATCGAGGAGATGGAATTCTCGCTCGAACTGAGCTCGGAAGTCCCCGGCACCTCGGCAGACTGGCCCAGCGACATTACTCTTTCCGTCAACGGCACCGAAATCGGCACCTGGCTCTCGACCGGCGATTTTGGCGACAAGCGCGGGGTCTACACCCCCGACTGGTGGAAGCTGAAGGGCAGCCAATATGGCAAGCTCAAGAGCTGGCGCGTCACCAATGACGGCACCTATGTCGACGGCATGAAGATTTCGCCGGTCTCTCTCGTCGACCTCGACCTGGCGCATCACCACTCCATCCGCCTGCGCATCGCCGTGAAAGACGACGCCAAGCATCCCGGCGGGATCAACATTTTCGGTCGCGGTTTCGGCAATTACGACCAGGACATCATCATGCGCCTGCAGACCGAGCGCTGATCGCACTTCCGCACCCTGCTATCACGCCAGATTTGCGCCAGACCGGACGCCATACCTATTGCGTCCCCGACGAAAGCGACGTTAAAACCGATTTCATGATATAAATCCGCAAATCGGGATGAGTGGGGGAGCCATGAAGGCGTCGGTTATCGCAAACAAGGATTACACGGTCGCCAGGATCGACGACCGCGTCTATGGCGCCTTCCTCGAACATCTGGGGCGCGCCGTCTACGAAGGCATCTACGAGCCCGACCACCCGACAGCCGACGCCAATGGCATGCGTGGCGACGTCATTGATCTGGTCAAGAAGCTGAACGTCCCGGTGGTGCGCTATCCGGGCGGCAATTTCGTCTCCGCCTACAATTGGGAAGACGGCATCGGCCCCCGCGACCAGCGCCCTACCCGGCTCGACCTCGCCTGGCACACATCCGAGAGCAATGCCGTCGGCATCCACGAATTTGCCGACTGGTGCGCCAGCGTGGGGACCGAGATGATGCTGGCCGTCAATCTCGGCTCGCGCGGCGTCGATGAAGCCCGCAACTTCCTCGAATATGTCAATCATCCCGGCGGCTCCTACTGGAGCGACCTGCGCATCAAGAACGGGCGCAAGGAGCCGTGGAACGTCAAGATGTGGTGCCTCGGTAACGAGATGGACGGCCCCTGGCAGGTCGGCCAGAAGGACGCAGCCGAATATGGCAAGCTTGCCGTCAACACCGCGCGGGCCATGCGCATGTTCGATCAGTCGCTTGAACTCGTCGTGTGCGGTTCCTCGCATTCCGACATGCCGAGCTATCCTGACTGGGAGCGCATCGTTTTGGAACACAC
>JAAZLP010000377.1 GCA_012799265.1 Phyllobacteriaceae bacterium
AGCAAAATGCCAGGCGGTGCTGCCATGCAGCCACCGAGCTGGCAGACAAACCGGCAGGCATCGGCGCGGCAAGCTGGTTGCGTGTTCGCTGTCTGCAATCCGTTCAAGGAGGGCACCATCATGGCTAGAAAAACGGCGGTAGCCAAAAAAGCGGGCGATGCAGACACTTACCGCATTACTGAGGGCAGCCACGGCCTTAACTCCAGCATGACCCATTCACAGATGCTGGCGACACTGGCCACCAAGTCGGCGCTGTCTGCATCCACGGCCAAGCTGTACCTGGCCAACGGCGATGATCTTCAAGTATCTGACTGAATCGCACCGAGTTTTGAGGAGGCTCCAACCTTTGAGAAAATGGAGCCATGAGCAAGAACAACAAATTTTCGCCTGAAGTCCGTGAGCGTGCCGTTCGATTGGTGCAGGAGCATCGCGGTGAGTATCCGTCGCAATGGGCGGCGGTGCAGTCCATTGCGCCCAAGATCGGCTGTTCAGGCTACACGCTGTTGAAGTGGGTGCAGCTTCAAGAGGTGGAGGCTGGCACGCGGCCTGGTGTCCCTCAGGCAGAGCAAGAACGCATCAAAGCGCTCGAGCGTGAGGTCAAAGAGCTGCGCCGGGCCAATGAAATCCTGAAGTCGGCAAGTGCTTTTTTCGCTCAGGCGGCGCTCGACCGCGAACTGAAGAAATAAACGCCTACATCGACCAGCACCGGGGCCTGTATGGGGTCGAGCCGATCTGCAAGGTGTTGCAGGTCGCCCCGTCAGCCTACCGGCGATATGCCGCCCGATGCCGGAATCCGGAACTGCGAAGCCTGCGAGCCAAGAGGGATGAACAACTCATGGTGAATATCCAGCGTGTGTGGGAACAGAACTTTCGGGTCTATGGAGCCCGCAAGGTCTGGAAGCAGTTGAATCGAGAAGGGGTGATGGTGGCGCGGTGCACCGTGGAGCGTCTGATGCGACACCTTGGCATCGAGGGGATCAGGCGCGGCAAACGGGTTCGCACCACGATCCCTGATAGCGCAGCTGCCTGTCCACGAGATCTGGTGAAGCGGCGCTTCGAAGCCGACCGGCCCAATCGACTGTGGGTCGCAGATTTCACCTACGTCTCAACCTGGCAGGGATGGTTATACGTGGCCTTTGTCATTGATGCCTATGCCAAGCGTATCGTCGGCTGGCGAGCCTCCAGTAGCATGACGACAGACTTTGTCTTGGATGCCCTGGAGCAGGCTGTCTATGACCGAAGACCGACGCAGTCCGATAGGCTCGTCCATCATTCCGATAGGGGATCCCAATACGTGTCCATCCGCTACTCCGACCGATTGAGCGAGGCCGGAATCAATCCATCAGTCGGCAGCACCGGAAGCGCCTATGACAATGCGCTGGCCGAAACGATCAACGGCCTGTACAAAACGGAAGTGATTCATCGGCGCGCGCCCTGGAAAACCAAGGCTGCCGTGGAGTTGGCGACACTGGAATGGGTCTCGTGGTTCAACCACCAACGCCTGCTCGAATCCATCGGCGACATTCCGCCCGCTGAGGCCGAAGCGCGATACTATCGGCAACTTGCAGCGC
>JAAZLP010000378.1 GCA_012799265.1 Phyllobacteriaceae bacterium
GCGGCCCTGCCACTCTACCGCGACCCGTCGGGTGGACAGGTTGACCCGCGCATTCTGGACGCCAGGCAAGGCGCTCAGTGATTTTTCCACACGCCGGATGCAGGCGCCGCAATGGACGTCGGGCACTGACAGTTCCGTTCGGAACGCGCCGCTCTTGAGCGGGCGGCTCGCCAGCAGCAGTTCATCACTGGCGGTATGTGCTTCCGCGCTCGCGGCCATCGCCGTCATCGCTGGGCCTCACCTGATGGCTTTGTATGCGTGCCAGGTGGCATGCCCGAGCAGGGGGAATACGATGATCATGCCGATCAATGCCGTGGCAAGGGAGAGGGCGACCAGCACCATGACTACGGCCCCCCAGGCGATCATCACCCAGACATTATTCCACACCAGGGCAAAGCTCACGCCCATGGCGGTGAAGGCGTCGCTGCGCTCGTTTAGCAGCATGGGTATGGAAAAGACACTGATGGCAAAGGCCAGCGCGGCGAACAGGCCACCCACGATGGTGCCGGTAAACAGCAGGCCCCATCCGAGTGGGGTAGTCACCAGCAGGATCAGCATCTGGTCGAAGCCGGGGAAGGCCTTGTAGCCAAAAAACAGGGCGTAGAGCAGCACCGCAGCCCGCATCCAGACCATCATCAGCAGCATCAGCAGCAGGCCGGCAAAGATGACCTGAGCGCCTGACCCAGCCTTGGTGAACAGCATGCGATCAAGGCTGGCGTGTCCGTCCTGTTCCAGTATCCGGCTCTTTTCATAAAGGCCGATGGCCACCACGGGCGCCACGATCATGAACCCCGACAGGGCCGGGAACAGCACATAGTCCCAACCGAAGGTGAACATGGCATAGATCAGGAGCGCCGACAGTGCCGCCACCAGCACCCCATAGGCAAGGCTTGGCAGGGGGTTGCGCCACAGGTCGCGCCAGCCGGCACTAAGCCAGGCGAACACGATCGAGAGGGGGAGGTGCCGCTGCTTGTTCGGATCAAGTGTTTCCTCGACGGTCGAGGTTTCCGAGAGAAGGCCGTAGTGATGGGCATCGGACATCGTGTTCTCCACAAACCGTCAGCAGGAAGACTTGGCGGCGCTGAACTGCCCGGGCGTCGCCAAACCGGGCTTGCCATGGGCGACGCAGTCGGGCTGCGACTGCAGCGCCACGTAGAGCAGGTGCGCGTTGGCCGCGAGGAAGATGCCCATGACCGTCAGGACGATCGCGGCGCCAATGGCAAGGCGCCGCCCTGGCGGCGCCGACCCAGCCCGCGCCGTCATGGCGAGGCCATCCCGAATGCATAGACATAGAGCGCAAGGGTCTTGATCTCCGTGGCGGTCAGCCGCTCGTCCCAGGTCGGCATGTGGCCGGTCCGGCCACCATGCACGGACTCGATGATGTCCTCGATCGTGCCGCCATAGAGCCAGGCCGCGTCGGTCAGGTTTGGCGCGCCGATATCGGCCATGCCGGTTCCGCTTTCACCGTGACAGCCCGAGCAATTGTCGATGAACAATTGCTGGCCAGCAGCAATGGTATCGACGTTGTCAGCGGTTGAATATTCCGGATGGCTCAGCGAATAGACGTATTGGGTAACCTGGCGCACGTCGGAGCGGTCCAGCATGGCGTCGCGGCCAAAGGCCGGCATCTGCGACATGCGGGTCTCGTCGTGACGGGCATTGATGCCTACGCGCATAGTTTCCGCGATGGTCTCTGGGCTGCCGTCTCCCCACAGCCAATCGCCATCGGTCAGGTCTGGATAGCTGCTGCGGCCGGTGCCGTTGAGCCCATGGCAGGCAGCGCAGTTGTCGCCAAACAACTGCCGCCCGCTCTGCGCCACATGGGTCATAAGAGCCTCGTCCGCCTGGATCTGATCGAAGGGGAGCGCGGCAATCTGCGAGGTCCAAGGTTCGCGGGCCGCCTGGTTACCCACGATGACCTGTTCCACCGTGTCTCTCTGGTCGATCCCCAAAATGCCCTTGGTATAGGTCCAGCCCAGCGGGAAGGCCGGCATCAGCACCCACCACGCCAAGGCGAACAGATGCGTGACCACGATGAACCAGAGGATGCCGCGCGGAACCGGGGTATCCAGTTCCTTGATGCCGTTCCATTCGTGACCGGTTGTTTGCTCCCCGCTAACGGGGTCGATCTCGACCTTGCTCACGGACGATCCTCCTCGCGCAACACCGAAGTCTTGGCGGCGTCGAACTTCTTCTGATTCTTCGGCCAGAAGGTATAGACCAGCACGGCGGCAGTCATGGCCAACAGGTAGAACAGGCCCCAGCTCTTGGCGAAGGCGGTGAGTGTCTCATAATCGAAGGACATGATCGCTACTCCTCTGCCTGGTCCACTGCAGCTCCGGCTGAAGCGGGGTCAGACGGCAGCTCAGGCGCGGCTGTGTCGATATAAGCAGCGTCCGTGAGCTGTCCCAATACCTGCAAATAGGCGATCAGTGCATCCAGTTCAGTAACGCTGGTGGTCACGCCATCAAAGGCGCTGATCTGGGTATCCTCGCCATAGCGCTCGGCCATGGCAGAGGCATTGTCGGAGTCGGGGGTCGCCTGTCCGAGGGTGTCTCGGGAGGCGTCGGCGATCATCTCGTCTGTATAGGGCACGCCCAGCGCTTGCTGCGCCGCCAGATGGGCGGAGAGAGCCGATACATCCACCTGCGTGCGGGCCAGCCAGGGATAGGCCGGCATGTTGGATTCAGGCACGACGTCGCGCGGATTGTTCATATGCATGGCGTGCCAAACATCGGAATACTTGCCGCCAACGCGGGCCAAGTCTGGCCCGGTTCGCTTTGACCCCCACTGCATGGGTCGGTCATACTGGGACTCGACAGCCAGGGAGTAAGGGCCGTAGCGGTCCACTTCGTCAGCCAGTGTGCGGATCATCTGGGAATGGCAGGCGTAGCAGCCTTCCC
>JAAZLP010000379.1 GCA_012799265.1 Phyllobacteriaceae bacterium
ATCTCAAACGCCAATATACCACTATCGCCATTGTCGGCGTCGTCATCCTCGTCGCCGCCTGGCTGCTGCTCGGCATCTATGCCGCCATCGGCTTCCTGCTCGGCGCCGTGCTGAGTGGTGCGGCCGGGTTCATCGGCATGAACGTGTCGGTGCGGGCCAATGTCCGCGTCGCCCAGGCGGCGATCTCCTCGCTGGCACGCGGGCTCGATCTCGCCTTCAAGTCCGGCGCCGTCACCGGCATGCTGGTTGCCGGGCTCGGCCTTCTCGGCGTCACGCTCTATTTCATGATCCTGACCGGCTTGGGCTTTGCGCCCACCAGCCGCACCGTGATCGACGCCCTTGTGGCCCTGAGCTTCGGCGCCTCGCTCATTTCCATCTTCGCCCGTCTCGGCGGCGGCATCTTCACCAAGGGTGCGGACGTTGGCGGCGACATGGTCGGCAAGGTCGAAGCCGGCATTCCGGAAGACGATCCGCGTAACCCGGCCACCATCGCCGACAATGTGGGTGACAATGTTGGCGACTGCGCCGGCATGGCCGCCGACCTCTTTGAAACCTATGTGGTCACCATTGTAGCCACCATGGTGCTGGCCGCGATCATCCTGCCAGAGCAGTTCAAGCTCATCGGCATGATCCTGCCGCTGGCCATTGGCGGCGCCTGTGTCGTGACCTCGATCATCGGCACCTATTTCGTCAAGCTCGGCGCCGACAACAACATCATGGGCGCGCTCTATAAGGGTGTCATTGCCTCTGGCGTGCTGTCGCTGGTCGCGCTGCTGCCGGTGCTCTGGCTGATGTTCGGCGACATGAATGTCGCTATCGAAACCGCCAGCAAGACCTTCACGCCCTGGTCGCTGTTCTGGTGCGGCGTGGTTGGTCTCGTGATCACGGGCCTCATCATCGTCATCACCGAATACTATACGGGCACCAATCGGCGCCCGGTGAACTCGATCGCCGAAGCTTCGGTCACCGGTCACGGCACCAACGTGATCCAGGGCCTCGCGGTCTCGCTGGAATCGACGGCGCTGCCGGCTCTCACCATCATTGCCGGCATCATCGTCACCTATAGCCTTGCCGGTCTCTTCGGCATTGCCATCGCCGTCGCGACCATGCTGGCTCTGGCCGGTATGATCGTTGCGCTCGACGCCTTTGGCCCGGTCACCGACAATGCCGGCGGCATTGCCGAAATGGCGGGGCTCGACGAGAGCGTGCGCCACAATACCGACGCGCTGGACGCCGTCGGCAATACCACCAAGGCCGTCACCAAGGGCTATGCCATTGGTTCGGCAGGTCTTGGCGCGCTGGTGCTGTTCGCGGCCTATACCGAGGACCTCAAGCACTACTTCACCGACCTCACGGTCAATTTCGACCTCGCCAACCCCTATGTGGTGGTGGGCCTCCTCTTCGGCGGTCTTCTGCCCTTCCTCTTTGGCGGCATGTCGATGACGGCCGTGGGCCGCGCCGCCCAGTCCGTGGTGGTGGAAGTGCGTCGCCAGTTCAAGGCCGATCCGGGCATCATGGCCGGAACGTCCAAGCCCGACTATGCGCGGGCCGTGGATATGCTGACTAAGGCCGCGATCAAGGAAATGATCGTTCCCTCGCTGCTGCCGGTGCTCTCGCCCATCGTGGTCTATTTCGCCATCCTCTGGATCGCGGGCCAGGCCAATGCCTTCTCGGCGCTGGGTGCCATGCTCATGGGCGTGATCGTTACCGGCCTCTTCGTCGCCATCTCGATGACGGCCGGCGGTGGTGCCTGGGACAATGCCAAGAAGTCGTTCGAAGACGGCTTCACCGACAGCCACGGCGTCAAACACCTCAAGGGCTCGGATGCCCACAAGGCCTCCGTCACCGGCGATACCGTCGGCGACCCCTACAAGGATACGGCCGGTCCGGCCGTCAATCCGATGATCAAGATCACCAATATCGTCGCCCTGCTGCTGCTCGCAGTGCTGGCCAACTTTGGGGTCTGACCAGACATAGTTTGGACCAGTGATCAGGGCCCGGGGGAAACTCCGGGCCTTTCTTCTTCTATCGGGGCGTGGGCTGTCGAAATCGGATGGACACCCTCGTCACAATGCTGATGTGCGGCGGATTGAGCCTCGCCTTCACTTTCCAGAATAAGGGAGCGAAAAATGACCAGCCCAATGACCATTCAAGGCCTTTATGCCTGCATGGCGGTGTCGGACTTCGATGCCGGTGTGGATTTCTATATCCGTCTCATGGGCCGCGAGCCGGATGACCGGCCAATGCCCAACATGGTCCAGTGGCGCAAGGGTGCGGGGCTCCAGATCTGGCACGATCCCGAACACGCCGGCCACAGCCGCGTCACCATCGTCGTGCCTGTCATGGCCACGGAACGCGCGCGCCTTGGTGCCGCCGGCGTCACCCTCGGCCCCGACTTTGCCGGCGACTGGGGCATCGTCGCCCAGATCGCCGATCCGGATGGCAACCAGATCACCTTGGCTGAGCCGCCGAAGGGGTTCAGCGGCTAGGCAAAAAGGGGGGCGCGGGGTCGGCCCGGCCCCCGATTTTGGGATTGTAATAGTCCTACGCGTGGTGGATCAGAATCCAGGTGACAGCAGCATTACCGTACGGAGGCATGCGATTGCCCTTGGCAATAGGTGCGGTGGTGGTTGGGGTGCCCACAACCTTCCACACCCCACTCTCGGGGCACACCGCTCCAGTACGCGCTGTGGTGCCAATGGGCGCGCGTGAAGTGCTGTTGTTCTGGTAGAAAGTAGTCATGGTTTCGCTCCTTTCGAGCTTAAGGACGAACCTTGACGTGCAACCGCAAACGATGTTTTGTCGTCTTCGGTCTTCATGGACCACGCGCCCCCGGTTCATCGGATTGTGGGGCTAATCGGACTGTCTGACGTACCAGGTCGGGCAGTCCGTTTTCTTTTCACGGTTCATCATCCCCAAAGGGATTTGTAACGCCCTCTACCAACCTCCACCTAGCGGGGGTGGTTGACGAGTCTAAAGTAAGCCTTCCCTTGGCCTTGTTTCTACTAAGAAAGGTGCCGAAGGCATTTGAATTTACTGGATTGCCAAATGTTCTCAGCATTCGCTGTAAATCAGAAGACGTAACACCCTTTGGATTTGAAGCGAGAATAGGGAATAGAGTGCGCCAAAAGAAGGTGTCATTCAGCGGCGTTTCGTGAATCGCTCTCCTTATCTCTTCCTCGAGCCAAATTATCTCGCGCTGAATCTCTTCGGCGGCGCGCTTTAGTCTTGCTCGACTTTGTCTCAACTGGTCAATGTCGCGGGTCATATCCAGTTGTTACATGTCGGTACTGAGGGGATCAAGTGGGCTGAAATCTCAATGAAGGAATTAAATTCCCATTTATTTTCAAATGATTGCGGCCTATACGTTTTAGGCAGCATGTTACGGCTGAAAAGCCTTTTTCAGCCGTAACATGCTCTATAATCTCCGTAAATACTTGGTCTGAACATTAGAAAGAATTTTTAATATTTGACTTCTCGCGTAGAGTGCCTTGGAATATCAAAATCTTATTACGCTTTCGGTGTGTCGCCGTGCAGTGGATTTACCGAAACGTTTAAGGCGGCCGTTGAGCTCCTCGCAATTTTACTGAGTCGTGTGATCACCCGATCCTTCTCCAGCGTCAGCCCTTTGTAGTCGAGCTGCTCGGGCGTCAGCGCCTCGACCTGTTCGATCAATGACGCCGCAATATCCTTGCCGCGTGGATGGCTTTCCAGCCGGTCGAGTGGGTCGAGCGAAATGCGGATGGTGAAGGCGATGGCGCCGGTGCGGGGGAGTTTGCGGAGGGTCTGCCGTTCGACGCGCATATAGACCGGGTCCGCCCGCTCGCCACTGCCAAAGCGGCGCTCTCCCGGGCCGGAAACGTCGGGGTGGAAGAGGCGCGTGTCGCCATAAAGCGAGAAATTCCAGCGGATCATCGGCATGTCCGGGCGCGTCGCGTCAAACATGCGCGCCATGATCTGCGCCGAACGCGTACCGGGCCCAAAGCCGGGCACGGGCGCATGGATCTGGTCTAGCACCTTGCCGATCTTTTCGCCCAGCACCCAGGACGAGGGAAAGCAGAGGCTCGCCGCGCTCAGCCGCCAGCCATCCTCATCGCGTTCCAGGAGCAGCAGGTCATCCTGCACCAGCCTTGCCGCGGTCAGCAGTTTCGGATCATCCCCCTCGAGCGGGACCAGCGCATCGGTCGGCAGGATGCGCATGGCGTTTCCCTCACGCTGCCAGATATGAGGAAAGCGCGTCGGTAGATAGTCGGCGAGGTGCGTCAGCAGCTCTTCCTGCGCAGCCTCGCTGCCCGGCAATATGGCAAAAACAGCGTCGCGGTGGGTCTCGAGCAGCCGGTTCTTCTCGGCCAGCTGATCTGCCATGGCCGCGTCGGGCTCCAGCCAGTCACTGGGGTCGAGCGGCTTGGTGCCGATCTGGGAGAGTTTTGAGGAGCCGTCATAGGGGGTGGGAAACGTCATGGCGGCATATGAAAGGGCGGGCCCAAATTTGACAAGGCGACACGTGAACCATCCGCGCGCCGCCACCGTATCGCTGGCAAAGCTTTTGGAGTTTACCCATGCGACGGATGATCTTTGCCTCGGCCCTCATGCTGTTGGCGACAGGACAGGCAGCGGCAGTCTCGGTCTGGGAGCTGTCCCGCAATTGCGGTCGCGAAACGGATCAATATTGCAAGGGCGTCGGCTTTGGTGATGCCATGACCGAGTGCATTTCCGGCTATTACGATCAACTGAGCCCGGAATGTCAGGCCATTGTCGATCGCATCCGCTCTGGCGAAAAGGTCAGCCTCTTCTGACGTCCTCTTCCAGTCGCGCGATGACGCGGGCGAGCAGCTCGAAATAATGCGCCCGTTCTGTCGCGCTCAGCCCGCCCAAGGCAGCCTCGTTGACCGCATCAACCGCCGCGTCCACACCCGGCAGGTGCTCGCGCGCCTTTTCGCTCAGCGATACCAGCGCCGATCGGCCATCGTCTGGATTGGGCAGGCGTTCGATCCAGCCGTCTCGTGCCATGCGGTTGAGCGTTGCGGTCATGGTCGGCTGCTCGACACCGACGCCGTCAGCAATTTCTTTTTGTGTCAGCGGACCGTGCTCCAACGCCAGGAGCACCGGCATATAGGCTGGGCTCATGCCCAGGGGCGTCAACCGCTTTCCCAGCGCCCGCACCATAAGCCGCGCGGCCATATTGGTCATATAGCCCGCGGACGACTGCCGTTGCAGCGCCATTTACATAGCACCCTATCTAGTTATATAGTGTGCTATCTATATCTGGCTCAGCCGGTTTGGGGAATGGAGGGATTTCAACATGGCAGTGAAAAGTTCGCATGCGCGCTATGGCGCCGTTGCGGCGGGCATCCATTGGCTTTCGGCTCTCGCGGTCATTCTGATGCTGGCCTCGGGGCAGGTGATGTCGTCCGGCAATGGCCCTGTCGGCGCCATCCTCCCGTTTCATGTCGTCCTTGGCGTGCTTGTTGGCCTGCTGACCCTCTTCCGCGTCCTCTGGTGGCTGGCCTTCGACAAGAAGCCGGCCGTGCATCCGGGTCTATCGCGACCGCAGGAATGGCTCGCGAGGATTGTCCACTTCGCTCTCTATGTGGCGGTGCTTTTCATGGTCGCGTCGGGCATAGGCATGGTCGCTCTGACCGATGCCGCCCCCGCCATATTTGGAGGCGGGGAGCTGCCGCGTTTCAACAGCGTGCCTCCCTTTATGGGCCACAGCCTTGTGAGCAAGCTGCTCTTTTTCCTGGCCCTCGGCCATGTCGCCGCCGCGCTCTTGCACCACTTCGTCAAGCGCGACGGCCTTATCGGACGCATGCGGTTCGGCGGCTAGCGACTATTCCACCCGCATGGCCGGCATGTCCTGGCCGTTCTGGTGCAGCACAAGGCTCCTGGCCTTGCCGTCTTCGACCACAAAGCTGATCTGCGCATCCACAATGCGATAGAAATAATCCGTCTGGCTTTCCGGGTAGATTTCAAAGCGCTCCTGCCCGGTGAGCTGCGCGAAGAGTTTACCCGCTTCGGTGGTGACGGAAATGACGACGCCCGGCGCCAGCAGATAGTCGCCGACATAAGCCTCGAAGATCGCCGGATCGACCTCGACGGCGGACCTCAGCTTCGGCTGCTCGCGCAGCGGCAGGCCTGGGTTGAGGAGATGCATGCCGATGTCCTCAATGCCCGCTTCGGTCACCATATTGGAGAGCACAACGACGCCGTTGCCGCTATTGCGCTCGAACCCGGCAAAGCTGCGGAAACCCGCCGTGATGCCATTGTGCCAGACGATTTCGCCCTGGCCGGTATCGGTGATGAACCAGCCGAGCCCGATGCTGTCATTGCCTGCGGTGCGGGTCCGCGCCAGCATGGTGTCAAAATCAGCGCGCAGTTCGGTCTCGGCCGTGCCGCTGGCGGCCGCGATGAATTTGGCAAGATCGGCGCTTGAGGTGACGAGGGCTCCCGCCGGAGCAAAGACATCAAAATCCCAATGCGGCACCATCTCGCGCGCCGCGTTGTGGCCGCTGGCCATTTCCGGCAGCGCGGTGCCCGTCAGCGCCAGATGGGTCTCCGACATGCCGAGCGGGGCCAGCACCTTTTCCGTCAGCAGGTCGGCATAGCCGGTGCCGCTCACATGTTCGATGGCCAGCGCCAGCAGCGCCGTTCCCGCATTGGAATATTCAAAGCTCTCCCCGATCTGCCGCGGCATCTGATAGCCCGCCAGCCAGTCCATGAGGATCCCGTCGCCGACGCCGGAATAGGGATTGTCGACGCCGCCAGCCAACACGGCATCAGGCAAGCCGGAGAGACCGGCCGAATGGGTTGCCAGATCGAAAGCCGTAATGGCCCGATCATCGGTCTCCGGGAGCACGGCCCCCTCGGGCAGGTAATCGAGAATCGGGGTGTCGAGGTCGATCCTGCCTTCATTGACCAATTGGGCCAGCAGCAGATTGGTAAAAACCTTGGTGATCGATCCGGCTTCGAACAGCGTGTGCTCATCGACCGGGGTGTCGTTGTCGACGCTCAGCGTGCCATGCGAGACAAAGCGCGTTTCACCGCCCTCGATCACTGCCACCGCAATGCCGACATTGGCCTGATCCCGCCCGATGCGGTCGGAGAGAATCCTTGCAATATCGGCATCCGAGGGCATGGCGGCCTCCTGTGCGGCCAGTGGCGAGGCAAGCAGGGCGATAGCAGTGAGCGGTCCAGCAAATTTCATGAAAAAGCCCTCGGCATTGAAAGATGTCTATCTCACAACGCCGAGGGCCGAAAATGGTCGCCGGAAGATCAGGCCTGCTTGGCCATTTCGATCGACTTGAGGATCACGTCGCGGGCTTCATCAATGCCACCAACGCGATCGATACGGGCCCACTTGCCCGGCTCGAGATCCTTGTAGTGGGTGAAGAAGTGCTTCACGCGCTCGACCTGGATTTCCGGCAGGTCGGTGATGTCTTTGATATTGTCATACATGTGGGTCAGCTTGGAGACCGGCACGGCGATGATCTTTTCATCCTGGCCGCCGTCGTCTTCCATGAAGAGCACGCCAACGGGGCGGCTGCGCACCACGGCGCCGGGCACCAGCGGGCGGGAGTTCATGACGATGACGTCGAGCGGATCGCCGTCCCCGCACAGGGTATGGGGCACAAAGCCGTAATTGCCCGGATAGCGCATGGGCGTATAAAGAAAACGGTCGACAAACAGCGCCCCCGAAGCCTTGTCGATCTCGTATTTGATCGGCTCCCCGCCCAGCGGCACCTCGATGATGACGTTGATATCCTCGGGAGGGTTGGCACCGACGGGAATGGCATCGATATTCATGATGACGGGCTGTCCTAGGTTGAAAATAGGGGAAGGAAGGGTCCGGGGGACCTATGGCCCACCCATTGCGACAATTGCAAGACGAAAAGAAAACGATGGCGGCGCGCCCGACGACGATCGTCACCCGCTCATCCGGGCAATGACGGAGAGAGTAGATAGGCCCG
>JAAZLP010000380.1 GCA_012799265.1 Phyllobacteriaceae bacterium
CTAATCCGCGCCCTCGGTTTCATGTTCCTGCTTGCCTTTGGCCTCACGTCATTCGGCATTGTCATCGCCAACTACGTGCGCGGTTTTGAAGGCTTCGGCGTGTTTTCCAATGCTGTGATCCTGCCACTCTATTTCACCGCCAGTTCGGTCTTCCCGCTCGATCCGGCGCTCACGCGTTCCCAGACCATGGTGCTGTACCCGGAATGGCTGGTGATCCTTGTTGAATATAACCCCATCACCTATGCGGTTGATGCGATGCGCGGCATTTTGATTGGCTTCAATCAGTTTGATCCCGCCCTGGGCTTCCAGGTTGTCGGCGGCATGAGCGTCCTGCTCTTCGCCTGGGCCATGTGGGAATTCAGGAAAAACTGATGGCCCGCGAGCCTGCATCCCGCCCCATCGGCCAGAAGCGTCGCTGGTATATGGATTTGTTGCCAGTGACGGTGTGCTTTGCGCTGCTCATCAGCGTGGGCTTTCTGCCGCCTGACACCTCGAAGGCCGAAGTCGACAAGGCTGGACGCCTGAATGTCTGCATGCCGTCGCAATACGCGCCGCTCGTAACCAGGAACCGGGATATGCCGGGTTTTGAAGTTGAGCTTGTGCGGGAGATTGCCGACCGTCAGGGCTGGCGCCTCAACATCGTCTCCAATGCCGCCATGGGCCGCGATTTCAATCCGCGCAATTGGCGTATCAACCGGGCACAGTGTCAGATGCTTGCCGGTGGCATTGCTATCAATGCCTCTACGCGGTCCTTCCTTGATACGTCGAACCCTCATTTGCTCACAGGCTGGGCCGTCGTCGCCAAACCGGGCGTGACGCTAGACCAGATCGAAGGCCAGGTCGGATTTTTTGCCGGGCTGACGGGTCTCGATCGCCTAGCGCTCGGCCAATATCTCCGGGGCATGGGCGTTTCGCCAAAAATCATCAATTCTGGCCCTGCATTGCTTGGCGCAGTCGAGAGTGGGCAGGTGGAGGCTGGCATTTCCGAAGCGCTTCTCGCCGCCAGCACCTTTGGCGATACCGAATATGACGTCACACTGATGGGCGAGCCGATCCAGCGTTTCCCGCTTGGCATGGGCTTCTGGAAGGGTGACACGACACTCCAGATGACCGTGCAGAAGACGCTGAGCGACATCTGGGCAGACGGGACCATGGTCGAGATTGCTGCGCGCTATGATCTCGACGAGCAATTCCTCTGTGAGCCTGACGAGGTGCTTTGTCAGTAAGCGCCCCTTGGTAGCGGTTGTCCTTGCCTCTTGCCTCGGCTATGGGGCTGCAGATCGTTTTGGAGGGAGACATGAGCCGCAAGGAATTTGATGCATCGCGCATGCGGCGCATGAAGCGGGTTGCAGCGCGTTATGGCCTGACCATCATGACAGCCGAAAAGCTGAAGGTGCTCGGCCATCCTGGCGGTCACCAGGTGCGGGACGACGAGAGCTACAAGATTGTCTTCGGGCATGTTCCCAAGCCGTTTTCCGCCTCGCTCGACGAGATTGAGGACTATCTGGAAAAACTTGAGGCGGGCGAAGAGTAAGCGCCGGGAAC
>JAAZLP010000027.1 GCA_012799265.1 Phyllobacteriaceae bacterium
CCGCCATAACGGGTGCGCACTGCAACGAAATATTCGGGCGAGACCAGCTCGGCATAGGTGTTTGGATCGAGCGCGGTCTTGCGGCCGGTGGCCTTTTCGAAAGCCTCGGCAAAGGGTGCATAGCCGTCGCGGCCCAGATCGCCGCCCATGGCTACGACGGCTTTGGCGACGGCGGCGGCGATCTCATGGCCTTCGCGGAAGGACAGGCCCTCCCGGCGCACCAGGCTGTCGGCCAGTTCGGTGATGGTGATGCAGGAGCGGCTGATATTGGCTGCGACCCTGGCCGGATCGATGCGGATCTGCGTAACCAACGCCGCCAGCAGGTCGAGCATGCGATAGGCGCTCTCGAAAGCCTGGTAGCCCATGGCCTGGGTCTCGCCCTCGCTGTCGTTCATGTCGGTGAAGGGGGTGTTGTGCATCACCCCCAGCATGGCCTGGGCGCGGCCCCAGGTCTGGCTGGCCAGATGGCGCAAATGTTCGATGGGCACCGGATTGCGCTTTTGCGGCATGATCGAGGAGATTTGTACGAGGCTATTGGGCACATAGATCTGGCCCACCTCGAAGCTGGTCCACACCTGGAAATCCTGGATCGGACGGCCCAGATGCAGCGCCATCAGTCCCAGCGCTGAAAAGGTGGCGGTGATGTAGTCGACCCCGGCGATGCAGGAATAGGAATTCTGCAAGGGCGCGGCAAAGCCGAGCAATTCGGCAACACGGGCGCGGTCGATCGGAAAGCCCGACGTGGTGATCGCTGCCGCGCCCATGGGCGCAAGGTCGACGATGGCATAGGCCTCGAACAGCCGCTCGATATCGCGGCCGACAAATTCGATGATGGCCGAAAGGTAGTGCCCGAAGGTGGTGGGCTGGGCCGGCTGGCCATGGGTATAGGCGACGATCAGCGTCGATTTTTCTCGCTCTGCCGCTTCGATCAGCACCTTGTGTAGCGCCAGTGCCTTTTCGATCAGGCTGTTGAGCCGTTCGCGCAGGCCCAGCTTAAACAGGGTATGGTCGATATCGTTGCGCGAGCGCGCCGTATGCAGCCGCCCGCCCAGATCGGGGCCGACCCGGCTCTTGAGTTCCTTTTCGATGAGGAAGAAGAAGTCCTCCACCTCGCCGGTATAGATCAACTGGGCCGGATCGATGGCGGCATGAATGGCGTCGAGTGCCTGGGCTATGTCGCGCGCCTGTTCTGCGGTGAGGATGCCAGTCTCGGCCAGCATCACCAGATGGGCGCGGTCGATGGCGCGGAAGCCGGCGGCGTGATGATCCTTGGCGCCGTCGAATAGGGGTGCGAGTACGGTACGCTTATAGACCGGGTCGGGAAAGACCGAAGTGTCGGAAAGGCGGGGGTCGGTCATGGTTTAACCTTTGAGGCCGGCCAGCATGACGCCGCGCACGATAAAGCGCTGCAGGGCCAGGAAGACCAGAAGCGTAGGAATGGTGCCGATAGCTGCGCCGGTCATGATCAATTCCCACTGGATGGAGGCTTCCGCCGAAAAGCTCGATATGCCCACAGGCAGCGTATAGAGCTCCTTGGAGGTGGTGACGATCAGCGGCCAGAAAAAGGCGGTCCAGTTACCTAAGAAGGTGAAGATGGCCAGCGCCGAAATGGCCGGTACTACTATGGGCATGGCGATCTTCCACCAGATGGTGAATTCGTTGAGCCCGTCCACCCGCGCCGCTTCCAGGAAATCATTGGGCACGCCCTCGAAGAACTGCTTCATCAAGAAGGTGCCGAAGGCGGTCATCATGCCGGGAAACATGATGCCCCAATAGGAATTGATCCAGCCCAGTTGGCTGCTCATCAGATACCACGGGATCACCAGCATTTCGGTGGGGATCATCAGCGTGGAGAGGATGGCGAGGAAGATGAAATAGCGCCCGCGGAACTCGAACTTGGCTAGCGTGTAGCCGACGAGGCTGTCGAAAAAGACATTGGAAAGCGTGACGGTGAGCGCAATGAAGGTGGAGTTTAAAAACCAGCGCATGAAGCGCCCGTCGCCCAAGACCTTGATGTAATTGTCCAGCGTCGGCGCGGCGGGGATGAGCCGCAGATCATAGACCTGGCCCGAGGTCTTGAGCGAGGTCGAGAACATGAACAGCAGCGGCG
>JAAZLP010000381.1 GCA_012799265.1 Phyllobacteriaceae bacterium
CGATAAGACCCAGACGTCTCCTGCCTGGCCGCCATGCTGCATGGCCAGTGCCGTGGTTTCGCGGGCCGAGCCCACACGCGCCAGGCCGCCGGGCATGATCGTCCAGCCGTCGGTTGTGCGGGCGGCGTAGACGCGCAATGTGGTTGGGCGGGGCTCAAGCTTTCCATCTACATAGACGGGTGTCGTGGAGAGGCGGACGGATTCCTGTCCCACATAGTCGCCGCCGTGCGACGCGATGCGCGCCTTTAGGACATCCTTCTGTTCGGCCGTCATGCTTGCGCCCAGCGCGGTGCCGCGAAGATCGTCAAAGGGTAGGGTTGTGGCGAAGGCCGGACCGATCATCAGGCTGTCGAAATTGTCGAGCACATATTCCCGCTCGGCGCGCTGACCGCACCACCAGGTTGCCATTTCGGGCAGTTCCAGAGCTTCACCGAGCAGGTGTTTGCTGAGCCCGGGCATGAAGGCTGCAAAGGCGCGGGTTTCAAGGATCCCCGTCCCCATGGCGTTGATCATGGAGATGGAGCCGCTGCGCAGGGCTTCGACCATGCCGGGCGTGCCGATGTGGCTGTCGTAGCGGAGTTCGAGGGGGTCGACGAAGCTGGCGTCCATACGGCGCCAGAGGACATTGACTGGCATCAGGCCGGCGACGGTCCGCACCATGACCTTGCCGTTCTCGACGACGAGGTCCTCGCCCTCGAGCAGCATTAGCCCGAGATAGCGGGCGATATAGGCGTGTTCGAAGTAGGTTTCATTGAGCTGGCCCGGCGTGAGGATGCCGACGCGCCCGCCATCCTTTTCTGCTTGTCCGAACAAGGTGTTACGGAAATCGCGGAAGAAGGCTGCAAGGCGGTGGATGTTGAGACCGGCATTGACGTCGGAGAGCGCGCGCGTTGTCGCGACACGGTTTTCAAGGGCGAAGCCCGCGCCTGAGGGAGCCTGCGTACGGTCGCCCAATACCCACCAGGAGCCATCGGGGCCGCGGCCGAGTTCGAAGGCGCAGAAATGGAGGAAATGACCGCTGACCGGCTTCACACCCACGAGGGGGCGCAGGAATTCGCTATTCTGGGCAATGAGTTCGGGCGGCAGCAGGCCCTCCTCTACCAGCCGGTTGTCGCCATAGATATCGGCGACGATTTTCTCCAGCAGCTCGGCCCGCTGCTTGAGGCCGTTGGTGATGGTCTCCCAATCGGCTTCGTTGATGATCAGCGGAATATGGGCCAGCGGCCAGGGGCGTTCATTGCCCATGGCGCCGTCATAGGTGCGGTAGAAGACGCCGGCATCGCGCAGATATTGGTCGGCGCGTTCGAAGCGCTCGGCCAGTTCGGACGTGCCCAAGGCATCGAAGGCGGCCATCAGTTTGTCCCAGCCGGGGCGAAGATTGCCTGCGAAATCAATCATTTCGTCCGGAACGCCGGGCAGCAGCTTATAGCCAGCCACGAGGCTTGGCGCAGCTGCGGGCTCGCCGCGGAGAGGCTGGTGCTGGCTATTCATGTTCTACGAAAACCGTGGCGGGCGGCGGAGGTCAAGGGTTATCGGGAATTCGTCCGCAGGCTTTTCCGGGCGGAGTTCGTAGGGGCCGGGGGTGTGGTTGTGGGGCACGAAACGGGCGAGGCGGCGGGCTTCGGCTTCGTTGCCATTGACCGGGAAGGTCTCGTAGTTCCGGCCACCTGGGTGGGCGACGTGATAGGTGCAGCCGCCGATGGGGCGGCCGGTCCAGGTGTCGAAGATGTCGAAGACGAGAGGGGCGTTGACGGGCAGGGCAGGGTGCATGCCGGAGGCGGGTTGCCAGGCTTTGTAGCGTACGCCGCCGACGTAATTTCCGCTTGTTTTTGAAGGTGTTAGCGGAACTTCGCGCTGATTGCAGGCGACTTTGTAACGGGCGGGATTGGTGGTTTCGAGGATGACTTCGAGGCGTTCGACGGAGCTGTCGACGAAACGGACGGTGCCGCCGATGGCGCCTTGTTCGCCCATGACGTGCCATGGCTCAAGGGCTTGGCGGAGCTGAAGTTTTACCCCGTCGACGCTGACTTCGCCGCAGAAGGGGAAGCGGAACTCGAGCTGTGCGGCGAACCATTCGGGGTCAAAATCGAAGCCGTTTTCGCGCAGATCGGCGAGGACGGAAAAGAGATCATCCTTCGCAAAAGTGCCCAACATGAACGAATTATGAATGGAAGTTCCCCAACGGACGAAATCGCCGGTCAGGGGCTTGATCCAGTAGCGCGCGATGAGGGCGCGGATGAGCAATTGCTGGGCCAGTGACATGCGCGCATTGGGCGGCATTTCGAAGCCACGAAATTCAACGAGGCCGAGCCGACCGGTGGGGCCATCGGGTGAATAGAGCTTGTCGATGCAGATCTCGGCGCGATGGGTATTGCCAGTGACGTCGGTGAGGAGATTGCGGAAGAGGCGATCGACGAGCCATGGCGCGGGCGGGGTACCTTCGCCGGGAAGAGGAACCTGAGCGAGCGCGATCTCGAGTTCGTAAAGGCTATCGTGACGGGCTTCGTCGATGCGTGGGGCCTGACTGGTCGGGCCAATGAACATGCCGGAGAAGACGTAACTCATCGACGGATGGCGCTGCCAATGGAGGACCAGCGATTTCAGCAGGTCAGGGCGGCGCAGGAAGGGGCTGTCATGCGGGGTGGCGCCACCGACCACGACGTGATTGCCGCCGCCCGTGCCAACATGCTTGCCGTCGATCATGAATTTGTCAGCGCCGAGGCGGCATAGGCGGGCTTCCTCGTAAACGGCTTCGGTCGTTGCGACGCATTCTTCCCAGCTTGAGGCGGGGTGAATGTTCACCTCGATAACGCCCGGATCGGGGGCGACGCGGATGACGTTGAGACGCGGGTCGTGCGGCGGGGCGTAGCCTTCTAGATGGATGGGCTGTCCGATCTCCTTGGCGGCGGCTTCACAGGCAGCGACGAGTTCGAGGAAATCTTCGAGCTTTTCGACCGGGGGCAGGAAGACGCAGAGACGATCGTCGCGCAGCTCGACCGTGACGGCGGTGCGGACCTGGCCTTCGATCTCGCTGATCACCTGTTCGGTGATGTCCTGCTGCGGTGTGGCGGCGGTGAAGCCGGTGGTCGGCTGGGGACGCTCAGCGGCCTCGGGCGTAGCGGTAGCAGGGTCCGGCAGATCACCGCGCGGCGCGCCGGGATCAAGCGGGACGACATGCGGGTAGTCGGTGGACTGAAGGTGTTTGAGCGAACTCAGCGGCAGGCGGTAGCCTGCCGGACTGTCGCCGGGGGCGAG
>JAAZLP010000382.1 GCA_012799265.1 Phyllobacteriaceae bacterium
ACTGGGCGGGTGCGGTGCGGTCGGAATTGTCGAGAGTGACGACGACCTCTGCGGAATTGCGTGCAGGCCGGTTGCCTGACCCGGAAAAGATCACGTCATCCATGCCCGAGGCGCGCATGGCCTTGTAGGAGCTTTCGCCCATGACCCAGCGCATGGCTTCCACGAGATTGGACTTGCCGCAGCCATTGGGGCCGACAATGCCGGTGAGACCGGGCTCCATCACGAGCACGGTCTCATCGCAGAATGATTTGAAGCCGTGAAGCTTCAGACGGGAGAACTTCATGCGTTCACCCGTCTGGAGAAATTACTACTGAGCCGGAGCCATTGCGCCGCCTGCGGGCGCCATTGCGTCAGCGGCAGGAGCCATTGCACCACCGGCCGGAGCCATGGCGTCAGCAGCAGGGGCAGGGGTCGTTGCAGGAGCAACGAAATTGGCAGGCACAAGCGGGTCGATCTCGGCAGCGAGCTGCTCAAGCGTCTTGCCTCCCGAAAGCGTCTTGCCGTTGACATAGAATGTCGGCGTCCCCGTAAGCCCAAACTCATCCATAACCTGGACACGCTGGGCTTCAATCGCGGTGAAGAGCTCCTGATTCGTCAAGGCAGCAGCAAAAGTTTCCTCGGTAAAACCGAGCTGCTGGGCGATGACGAACAGCGCATCACGCGGCTTTTCCGACATGCCCCATTCGTTCTGGGTCTTGAAATAGGTGGCGAGCACATTGTTGTAGTGCTCCGGACCGGCAGCTTCGGCGAGCAGGAAGATCGCGGCGTCGAGCGCGTTGCGCGCAAAGGGGCGAACCGCGAACCGCACCTTGCCGGTGTCGATATACTGGGTCTTCAGCTCCGGATAGACGAAGTTATGGAACGAAGCGCAGTGCGGGCAGGTCGGCGACGCGTATTCGATCATGGTAACCGGCGCGTCGGGATTGCCTTCGAATTTGTCTTCAATACCGCCGGCAGGAGCCATAAGCGCGTCGATATTGACCATGTCGCCTTCGGCCGCCTGGGCAGTGGCCACGCCGGAAAGGCTCAGCGCCGAGGCTGCAGCGGCTAGAAGAATGGTGTCACGGCGATTGATCTTCACGGATTTGGCTCCTGTTGAGTTTGCGCGACACTACACTCGATATTCGTGTCGGCAAGTAGGCACTTCAATCAACACGCAGTGAAGTGCCTAAGGCTTCTTGTTTTTCGACCTGCTGGAGAGCGCCAGCCCGAGGGCCTGAAGCGCCTCCCGCAGATTGTCATCCTCGACCTTTTCGGTGAGGGCGCCGACCTTCGCAATCTCGCTCTGGCTCGGTTGAAGCCGGTTCTGCACCTTTTTGCCTGAACCCGGGGTGAATGGCTCTGCCGATAAACGGACATCATTGACCAAGAGGTAGCCGAAATAGCGGTTCACCGCCGCGCCGATCTGCGGCGCCTCATGCTGGGCAAAAATCGCGGTTCCCGGCGCGCAGCGCAGATAAAGCGTCGCGCCCTCGGCATTGCCCCCGCGCGGCCAGACCAGCTTGTCCGGCTGCGTCGTCTCATCAAACGGCTTGGGCGCAATCGCCTTCCAGTGGGTGATGATGTCCCGGCTGGCAAAGCCCCGCTTGCGCAACACAGGATCCATCGCTCCGGCCAGCACATCGGCGACCGAAAGTGTCTTGTTGCGTCGCTTTGGTTCGGGCAGCTCGTCCTTGGCCATACCGACGGAATAGCGCCGCGACGGTGGACGAGCAAGCCCGGAAGTTTGAGAGCCCCGATGCGTCTCCTCCCCTCCTTCAGGGGGAGGCCGGGTGGGGGTTGCCCCGCCAATCCCAAACCCTGTATCCCCACCCCATGCTGGCCAATCCCCATCCCATCGACGCCAACGCCGTCCTCGACTGGTACGACGCCCATGCCCGCGATCTGCCCTGGCGCGTCTCCCCGTCGGACCGGGCGCGGGGGATTAAGCCCGATCCCTACCGAGTCTGGCTCAGCGAGGTCATGCTACAGCAGACCACCGTCGCCACCGTCAAATCCTACTTCCTCCGCTTCACCAGCCTCTGGCCCACGGTTCACGATCTCGCCGCCGCACCCCTCGACTCGGTCCTCCGCGAATGGGCCGGCCTCGGCTATTATGCCCGCGCGCGAAACCTCCATGCCTGCGCCCAGGCCGTCGTCGCCAACCACGCCGGCATCTTCCCCGACACTTCCGCTGCCCTCCAGACCCTTCCGGGCATCGGCGCCTATACCAGCGCCGCCATCGCCGCGATTTGCTTTGACGAGCGCGTCGCCGTCCTCGACGGTAATCTCGACCGTGTCCTTGCCCGCTATTATGCGCTGCCGGTCCCTGTCCGCGACGCCAAGGACGAAGTCCGCACCGCGCTCCAGCTTGCCGTGCCACCCCGCGCCGGCGACTTTGCCCAGGCCATGATGGATCTCGGCGCCACCATCTGCGCCCCGCGCTCCGCCCTCTGCCTCGTCTGCCCACTCCGCACCGGCTGTGTTGCCACCAAGGAAGGCGAGCCCGAACGCTACCCGGTCAAGCCCGCCAAGGCCGAAAAGCCCACAAGACGTGGCCACGCCTTCGTCATGCAGGACGCCGACGGCGACGTCTTCCTCCGCACCCGCCCGGAAAAAGGCCTCCTCGCCGCCATGACCGAAGTGCCGACCTCCACCTGGGCAGAAGACCTAACAGACCCCGCCTATCCGCTCCCCGCCAACTGGCAGCATCGCGGCCAGATCGTCCACGTCTTCACCCATTTCCGCCTTGAACTCCAAGTCTGGTCCGCCACCGTCCCGCCCGATGCCCTCGACGGCGGCTGGTGG
>JAAZLP010000383.1 GCA_012799265.1 Phyllobacteriaceae bacterium
CGAGAACCTCGAGATAGTCGGCTTCCGTCGGCACGGACTGCGTCAGGGCTTCCATGGTCGCCTTGCCGGCGTCCTTCACCACGGACATGGGATTGGCGACGAAGTGTCCGTCGTCAGAACATTTGGCGCTGATGGCTGCTTGATTTAGCGGAGTGTCGGCCTCGATCTTTGGTTGATGTTAAGCGGCGAGTTTGCGGTGCTGCAAGCGCCGGAGCTCGATCGTCTGTCGTTTGATCCTTTCTCGTTGTTCGATGATAGCAGAGGCCCTGCCGAAGTAGGCGTCGGCCGGGGTCACGTTGCCAAGGCTCTCGTGGTGGCGTCGGTGATTGTAATACTCGACGAAGGCTTCGATCTGGCGTTCGAGATCGCCCGGCAGGAAGTAGTTCTCCAGCAGGATGCGGTTCTTGAGCGTCTGATGCCAGCGCTCGATCTTGCCCTGGGTCTGCGGATGAAGCGGAGCGCCGCGGACATGGCTCATGCCGTTGGCGTCGATCCATTCGGCGAGTTCGCTGGCGATGTAGGACGGCCCGTTGTCGCTGAGCAGTTTTGGCTTGTGCAACACCCTGGCGCTGTCACAGCCTGAAGCCGTAAGGCCCAGTTCCAGCGTTTCGGTCACGTCCTGGGCCCGCATGGTCGTGCACAGCTTCCAGGCGATGATGTAACGGGAGAAGTCGTCGAGCACGGTCGACAGATAGACCCAGCCCCAGCCGATGATCTTGAAGTAGGTGAAGTCTGTCTGCCACATCTCATTGGGACGCATGGTCTTGTCCCTGAACTCGTCGGCGGCCTTGATCACCACGAAGGCCGGGCTGGTGATGAGGTCATGGGCCTTGAGTAGGCGATAGACGGTCGCCTCGGACACGAAGTAGCGCTTCTCATCGGTGAAGCGCACCGCCAGCTCACGTGGTGACAGCTCGGACTGTTCCAGCGCCATGTCGATGATCTGGCTCTGGACCTCGGCGCTGATGCGGTTCCACACCCGGTTCGGCCGGGAAGGACGGTCCTCCAACGCCTCCGGGCCGCCTTCGACATAGCGGTCATACCAGCGGTAGAAGGTGCGCCGCGCAATGCCGAGCTGATCCAGCGTCTTCTTTGCCGGAAGGTGCGATTGCTCGACGATCTTGATGATCTCGAGCTTCTCGGATGCGGGGTATCTCATTCGTCGTCGCCCCCATCCGCGATCATGCTTTTTTTGAGCAGACGGTTCTCCAGCGTCAGGTCCGCGACTGCCTCCTTCAGCGCGCGGGTCTCGCGACGAAGGTCCTGCACTTCACCGGTCGTCGCAGCACGGGCCGTGTCGCCTGCCAGTCGCCGCTTGCCGGCTTCCAGAAATTCCTTCGACCAGGTGTAGTAGAGGCTCTGGGCAATCCCCTCCTTGCGGCACAACTCGGCAATGCTGTCTTCGCCACGAAGGCCATCCAGCACGATCCTGATCTTGTCTTCCGAGGAAAAGTGCCGCCGTGTCGCCCGACGGATGTCTTTGACCACATGCTCGGCGGAGCGTTTGCCGCCAGTCAACTTCGAATTCATGTTCGTTCCTTCGTCTTAGACGAGAACCGAACACTCCTTAAATCACACCCTCAATTCTGTGCCATAGGCGCTGATCCCGGACAGGCATCGACATCGGCGGCGGCTCCCCGGAACAGCGTTGCGAGGGCCGGAAGTTCGACCGCAGCCA
>JAAZLP010000028.1 GCA_012799265.1 Phyllobacteriaceae bacterium
GAGCGGGTCGAATCCATGACGGCTGCGTGGTGGCGATGGGCGCCGCCAGCAGGCTCGGGAATGATGCCGTCAATGACCTTGAAACCGAGCAGGTCCTGCGCGGTGATCTTCTGGGCCGTGGCCATATCCTGCGCCTTGGCGGCGTCGCGGAAGAGGATCGAGGCACCGGCTTCGGGCGAAATCACCGAATAAATGGCGTTTTCGAGCATCAGCACGCGGTTGGCCGTGGCGATCGCGATGGCGCCGCCGGAGCCGCCTTCACCGATGATGATGGCAAGGTTGGGCACGCCGAGCTCGAGGCCCTTCTCGGTCGAACGGGCAATGGCTTCCGCCTGGCCGCGCTCTTCGGCGCCGATGCCCGGATAGGCGCCGGCGGTATCGACAAAGGAGATGACGGGGAGGTTGAAGCGGTCGGCCATATCCATGATGCGGACGGCCTTGCGGTAGCCCTCGGGATTGGCCATGCCGAAATTGTGCTTGAGGCGCGTTTCGGTCGAATTGCCCTTTTCCTGACCCAGAATGGCGACGGCCTGGCCGTTGAAGCGGCCGAAGCCAGCCTGCAGGGCAGCGTCTTCGCCATATTTGCGGTCTCCGGCCAGCGGTGTCCACTCGGTGATGAGCGTGCGCACATAGTCGGAGAAATGCGGGCGCTGCGGATGTCGCGCGACCTGCGTCTTCTGCCAGGGCGTCAGTTTCCGGTAGATCTCGACCAGCGCCTCATCGGCGCGGGCGCTGAGCCGGCTCACTTCCTCGTCGATGGACACAGCCTGATCAGTGGCTGCCAGCGACTTCAGTTCGGCGATCTTTGCTTCAAGATCGGCGACCGGCTTTTCAAAATCGAGATAAGACTGCATCCCACCTGCCCGTAGGGGTCATTGTTGGTGCGCGCGAGGCGCGGCTAGGCTCTTGCGCCCTAAAGTGGCCGGAAAGTGGCGAGGGAGCAATGCACTGTCAAGGCTAAGCCCGCAATTCCATGGGGACCCGCGTCATCCAGTAGCTAATGGATGGTGACTTTCCACCAGATTACGGAGCTTTTCGTCCAGAACATGGGTGTAAATCTGCGTGGTGGAAATATCGGCGTGACCAAGCAGCATCTGCACGACGCGCAGATCGGCGCCGCCGGCGAGGAGATGGCTGGCAAAGGCGTGACGGAGAACATGTGGCGCCACACGCGCCGAGGAAATGCCGGCGCGGGCGGCCAAGGCCTTCAAGTCACGGGCAAAAACCTGGCGGGAGAGATAGCCGTCTTCGCCATTGGCAGGAAAGAGCCATGGTCCGGGTGGCAGCGTCGTGCTCCAGGCACGCACGGCATCGCGGGCGCGGTCATTCATCGGCACGATGCGCTCCTTGTTGCCCTTGCCGGTGACGGTGAGAAAGGCGGCTTCGCGCATGACCTGGGCGCGGCGGAGGCTCACGAGTTCGGAGACGCGGAGGCCCGTGGCATAGAGCATTTCGAGAAGAACATAGAGGCGCTGGGCGGTAAGCTGCTTCTTCGGATCGGTCTCGCCATTGGCCTCTTCCTCGGCCAGCGAAAGGAGCCGGTCCACCTCTTCGACAGAGAGGACTTTGGGCAAGGCGCGCGCGGCCTTGGGGCTGGCGACAATGCGGGTCGGATCATCGCCCCGCATGCCGTCGGCGCATAAAAACTTGTGGAATTGGCGGATCGCGGAGAGGCGACGCGCGCTGGATGCGGCCGAGAGACCCTCGCCCTTGAGGAAATCGAGATAGGCAGTGACCGTGTCGCGCGGGCAATCAAGCAGCGTCTGCTTCTTGCCGGCGACAAAGCCCGCATATTCGGCGAGATCGCGCCGATAGGCAGCGATCGTATTGGCCGCAGCGCCGCGCTCGGCGCTCATCATCTCCAGAAAGGCGGAGATGAGATGCCCCCCGCTCATTGCCCGGCGCTCGGGGCCGGCGTGGAGCTGACATTGGGCTGGGGCAGATTTGCCCCCGCGCCACCGCCACCACGGGCGCCACCGGCAGTCTCGCCGAGGAGTTCGCGCGCCGGGATGCGCTGGCTGACTTCCTTGGGGGTGGGCTCGACAAAGGTCACGAGCGCAAACATGCCCGCATAGACCAGACCAGCCAGGAAAAGCAGGGTGATGAGCAGGCGAAAGAGAGTAGGCATTGCGGTCCCATCAACGTCGTTCGCGCCAGTATAGGCCGCAAAAGGTTGCCAGCCTATTCCCTGGGCGACAATGTCGGCATGGCTCAGCTTGACAGGCGCCGTCCGGACCGGTTCAAAGCGCCTGAAACGGAGATAGCCGCAGTGAGCAAGACCGAAGGCGGGGCAAGACAGGGTCGGGCGCGGGCACTGGCCAGCCGCCTGGGCGGAAAGCCGCTGGTGCTGGTCGGCATGATGGGTGCCGGCAAGACCACAGTCGGTCGACGCATTGCCAGTCGCCTCGGACGCCAGTTCATCGACAGCGACGAAGAAATCGAACGCGCGGCGCAGATGACCATTCCGGAAATCTTCGAGCAGCGCGGCGAACCCGAATTCCGCGCTGGCGAGATGCGCGTCATCTCCCGTCTGCTCAAGGAAAAGGACATCCTGCTCGCAACCGGCGGCGGGGCTTTCATCAATGCCGAGACCCGCGCGCTGATCAAGGCCGAGGCGGTGTCGGTCTGGCTCAAGGCCGATCTCGACGTGTTGTTCGAGCGCGTCTCGCGCCGGTCCAACCGGCCGCTGCTCAAGACGGCGGACCCCAAGGGCACGCTCGAAAAGCTGATCGAAGAGCGCTATCCGATTTATGCCGAGGCCGACATCACGGTCGTGAGCCGGGATGTGCCGCAGGATCACGTGGCGGCGGATGTGATTGCCGCCGTCCTTCACTACCTCAAGACGACATAGGCCCAACCCAATGGTTCAGATCGATCACCGCGTCCATGTGGCTCTGGGCGAGCGCGCCTATGACATCCTGATCAGCCCCAGGCTGATCGACGAGGCGGGGGCCATCCTCAGGGAAAAATTCCCCGGGCGCCGCTTTGGCATCGTGACCGACGAGACGGTCGCCGCCGCGCAATTGCCGCGCCTTGTCGCAAGCCTTGATGCCGCTGGTCTTTCCCATGACAGCGTGGTGCTGCCGGCGGGGGAAAGCACCAAGAGCTATGCCATGCTCGAACGCGTGGTCGAGGGCCTGCTCGCGGCCAAGCTCGAGCGGGGCGATCTCGTGATCGCACTGGGCGGTGGCGTCATCGGCGACCTCGCCGGGTTTGCCGCTGCCATTACGCGCCGCGGCATGGATTTCGTGCAGATCCCGACCTCGCTGCTGGCGCAGGTAGATTCTTCGGTTGGTGGCAAGACGGGCATCAATTCGCCCCATGGCAAGAACCTGGTTGGCGCCTTCCACCAGCCCAAACTGGTGCTGGCCGACCTCTCGGCGCTCGATACACTGGATCGGCGCCAGTTCGCTGCCGGTTATGCCGAAGTGGTCAAATATGGCCTGATCGATGATCCGGACTTCTTTGAGTGGCTCGACGCCAATCTCAGCGAAATCTTTGACGGCGGTCCGGCGCGGGGCGAAGCCATTGCCCGCTGCTGCGCCCACAAGGCGCGCGTCGTCATCGAGGATGAGAAGGAAACGGGTGTCCGCGCCCTCCTCAATCTCGGGCACACCTTTGGCCATGCGCTGGAAAAGGACACCGGCTATTCGGATCGCCTGCTACATGGCGAGGGCGTCGCCATCGGCATGGTGCTGGCACACAGCTTTTCCGCCCAGCAGGGGCTCGCGCCCGGTCAGGACATTGGCCGCGTCGAAAGCCACTTGAAGCGGGCGGGCCTGCCCACCACATTGGCTGATATCCCCGGAGAGCTGGGCTCGACAGAGACGTTGATGGCCGCCATTGCACAGGACAAGAAGGTCCAGCGCGGGGCGCTGACCTTCATTCTGACCCGCGGCATCGGCAAGGCCTTTATCGAGAAGAATGTCGACGCGGCGACCGTCTCAAGTTTCCTTGAGACGATGCGCGCGAAATAAGGGCACCGCTTGGGCGGTGCCTATCGTCGGTCAGTGACCGCGCTCGGAATGGACTTCGCCCACCGACATGGCGCGGAAGAAGGGGACCAGCTGATAAAGGGCAGAGAGCCCGACCAGAATATAGACGATGCGGGCCAATGCCGCGTCCTGGCCGCCGAAGAGAGCTGCCACCAGATCAAACTGGAAGGCGCCGACCAGCAGCCAGTTAATGCCGCCGATAATGATGAGTAGAAGCGTGATTAGATTGAGGGCCTTCATTGCGATCTCCTTGCCAATGGCGGGCCAATCGCTGAAAGAGCCCCGGGTTCCATTGAAAAGCCCGAGCAGAGGCGGAAATATTACTCGGCTGGCAATATCTCGATCTGCAGGGCGTGCACCCGGTCCTTCAACTCATCGTCAAGCGCCATCATCACCGCCCGGTGTTGCGCGACACGGCTTAACCCGCCAGAATTGCGGGTCGCGATTCTGACACGAAAATGGGTTTCACCACCCTCCCGCCAACCGGCATGCCCGGCATGGCGGTGTGATTCATCGATGACCTCCAAGAGGAGGGGATCGAAGCGTTCGGTGAGCTTGGCTCGGATAGTGTCCGCCATGGACATGGGTCATCTCCCGGATCGGTAGTAAGGCACTTAACTAGGCGCAATGAAACAGCAATCCAAGCTCTTCGATACGATTCGCATCCGTCCCCGGCGTGAAGAAAAGGCCGAGCCGGTCGAGGCCACGTGTGACTGGGAAGGCTGTGACGCCGCCGGTGAATTCCGCGCGCCCAAGGGTGTCCGTTCCGAGGGGCAGTATCACAATTTCTGCCTCGAGCATGTCCGGGAATACAACAAGTCGTTCAACTACTTCGCGGGCATGACCCCGGAGCAGTTGGACGAGGCCTTGCATGCCCCGCCCAAGGCCGAAAGCCGTTCGAGCTTTGCCACCGGTAATGCGGGCACGGCCCGCGCGGCCGGC
>JAAZLP010000384.1 GCA_012799265.1 Phyllobacteriaceae bacterium
CACGTCAATGGAGCCGGGAAGAAATGATGGCACGAATAGTGCCGGAACTGGACGCAATACATGCTGAAAGAAATTGACACAGTTCACTTACTGAACCAATCTTGAAAGTAACCTGATCGACATAAGTCGACGTGGGAGGGACGCGCAGTGAGCGCATTGGCTGGTTTGAAGATCGCCGATTTTTCCTGGGTGGGAGCCGGACCGCGCTCCACCAAGGACCTTGCTGACAATGGCGCCACGGTCATCAAGATCGAGTCGCGCCGTCGTCTTGATCTTGGCCGTATGTCGCCGCCCTTTGCCGGCGACCCGAAAGACTTCAACGGTTCAGCTTTTTTCGCCCAGACCAACACCTCCAAGAAAAGCGTGACCATCAATTTGTCCGATCCCAGGGGCATCGAGGTCGCCAAGAAGCTGGTCGCCTGGGCCGATGTCGTGGTCGAAAATTTCGGCCCCGGCTTCATGGACCGTATCGGGCTCGGCTATTCAACGCTGAAAGAAATCAAGCCTGACATCATCCTCGCCAGCGTCTCTGTCGCCGGAAAGACTGGCCCGATGGCCGGGTTCCGCGGCTATGGGAATTCGGCTGCTGCCCATTCCGGTCATGCCTGGCTCAGCGGCGCGACCGATGGCGATCCGCATATGCCGCCGCTTGCCTATGGCGATGTCGTGGCACCCATGTTCCTGACCGTCGCCATTCTGGCAGCGCTCGAACATCGCGCCCAGACCGGGGAAGGCCAGCATCTGGACGTCTCCCAGATCGAGCCCATGGTGCACGTCATCGCCGATCTCTACGCGAGCGAGCCCACCGAAAAGATGGGCAATGCCGATCCCTCATTCATCGTCCATGGTGTCTATCCCACTTCGGGTGATGGGCAATGGATCGCCATCACGGCAGAGACCGAGGCGGAGGCCGCGGCGCTCAAGGCTGCCCTGAACATCACTTCAATAGACGATGCCACCATCGCCACGGCCACGCGGCAGCACGACAAATTCGTGATGTTTGATCTTCTGTCTGCAGCGGGCATTCCCGCTGGCCCGGTGCTGGATGGCAAGGAAGTGGCCGAGAACCCTGAACTGCTGGCAGCCGGCCATTTCACCAAGGCCGACCATCCGGTTCTGGGCAAGTCCAGCATGCCCACCCCGCCCTATCGCTTCTCGGACACCAAAAACGCAGTCACCGCTGCCCCGCTGCTTGGGCAGCACAACCGCGAAGTCTTCGTGGACATGCTCGGGCTTGATCCTGACCATATCGACACCCTCATCGCTGAGGGGAGCCTCGCATGAGCATGCTGGCCGGTGTGACAGTTCTCGAAATCTCCGATGGCCTCACCGATTTCGGCGGCCGGATGCTGGCTGAACTGGGCGCCGACGTGACTGTGGTTCTGCCTGAGCACGCCCAAGAGAAATCCCGCGAACGCGCCTGGCACCACGGCAAGACCCGTCTGCTGCCCGACAGCGCCGAGGCTATTCGGAGCCTGGCCGCAAAAGCCGATATTGTCCTGGACGGTCATCGCAACGGAGACCGCTTCGATCTGGCATCAGCGGTGAGCCCTACGACCATTCATATCAAGGTGGCACCATTTAGCGCCGCTGGCCCCTATGCCGGCCGGCCGACTTCTGACCTGACGCTCTTTGCCCTCTCGGGGCTCATGCATGTTACCGGCGAACCGGACGGTCCACCCACCAAGTTCCCGGGCCAGCAGGCTTATGCCCTCACCGGCATTCAGGCCGCGACTGCCGCGCTGATGGCGCTTTATGCGCGTCGCCGCAGCGGCAACGGCCAGACCGCGGACCTGTCGGCCTTCCAGAGCGCGACCCTCGCCAACTACCGCGAGGCGGTGATGTATGAATGGACCGGCCGCATCGGGCGGCGGCAAGGCAATATGCTGGTGCGCGGCAAATCCGGTGTGCGGCAAATCTGGCCGTGCCGGGATGGCTACGTCACCTGGTCGATGATCGACAACCCATCCATGATGCATGCTGTCGTCGAGGTCATGATCGAGCAGGACGCAGCGGGCGAACTGGCTGACATCGACTGGGGCAGCATCCTTGTCGCCGAGACAGCTCAGGAGACCATCGAGCACTGGCAATCGATCTTCGGGGCCTTTTTCATACAGCATGGCAGGGACCAACTCGGGCAATGGTCGCTGGAACGCGGCTGGGGTCTGTCCGTCATCATGGCCCCCGACGATGTGCGTAGCAGTGATCATCTCAAGGCCAGAGGCCTCTTCGTTATGGTGACGGACGAGGCGACAGGCGAAAAGGTCAACGTCCCCGGCCCGCTTTTTCACTCTGCGGTCATGGATGCACCGCGCCGCACGCTCAGCGTACCGGTCGCCGCCTCGGCCCATAGAGGTGGAGCAGAGCGATGAGCGCACTTGAGGGCATCCGCGTCGTCGATTTTTCCAAGTTCCTGCCTGGGCCCTATTGCACATGGCTGCTGGCTGACATGGGTGCCGATGTCATCCGGGTCGAAAACCCTCGTGAGATCGCCAAGCAGGCGAAGGTCTTTGGCTGGGACATGCTTTCTGAGGCCGAGAGGGCCGGCATACGCGAGGGCGATATCCTTGCGCGCAACAAACGCTCGACCATGCTCGACATGGGCGATCCTGATGCGCTGGAAGCCATAAAGCAACTTGTCGCCACCGCAGACGTCGTTGTGGAGGATTACCGCCCCGGTGTCATGGACAAGATCGGCCTCGGATACGAAGCGTTGCGCACGGTCAAGCCGGACCTCATCTATGCGAGCCTGACGCTGTGCGGGCAGACCGGCCCTTATCGGGACAAGCCCGGCCATGATCCGATTGCCCTGTCCATCGCCGGAGTGCTGTCGCGCATTGGCGAGAACCCGGAC
>JAAZLP010000385.1 GCA_012799265.1 Phyllobacteriaceae bacterium
ATACTTTACTATGAGACGATGATGGCTTTGACACTTCCGCCAAAGATGACCTCGCCACCTCGTTCCTGCTCAAAAAAGCTCTTCTGAGAGTGCGGGCATGCCGTAGTGGGTGCTCGTCACTATCGTGGAGCCACAGTTGCGGCATTTGGCCCCATCGGAAGGTTTGTGCGTAGGATTACTCTAAGGGGGAATGTTCAGCGAACACGCTGGGTTTGCCGTTTTCCCTGATCGCCTTGTACGCATATTCTCCCTTGATTGCCATTGCTGCATCCGAGATGAAGTTGTCGCGCGGTTGAATGCTGTCCAGAAGCTGGCAGGCGGGACTAGATGTCGTATAGGGCCTGCGCAGGGCAGGGTATCCTGCCGCGCTTGCGGCCAGCGCCGCGATGTCGGTGGAACTGGCCCTGGAACCAACATCAGATGGAGGCCTCCACGGAACATCGCGATCTGGGCAAGCCCGTGGATCGAAACAAACAGCCGTCATGCGGCACGCCACTCCGCGCCGGGCCGGCCCGTTGCGCCCCGCCCCCTCGTCTGCGGGGTGAACTCGTCCGGAAGGACGGGCCGCGCAATTGCCTCCAGGGCGCTTCGCGCCGCGTCCGGGCTAACCCGCCCGAGCGGCCCGCCGTCTACGACCTCTGAGAGCGACAGGGAAATCGCTCCAGCGGAGATATTCTTGCCTTCCCGGGCAAGATGCAGGACGACTTGGCCAATGGTGAAAGCGATCATGTCGGGACTGTCAGTTCGAAGCAACTCATCAACCTCCTATAATGTCAACCGCGATACATGCGGAGACAAATCCACAGTTGCATGGTTGCCGATGGGCTCGTGCGGTTCAAGCGATCATAACGCGCTTATACCTGCCTAAATAGTCAGTATGCACAATGCTTTAGGCGAATCTGCAACGGCAATCACAACCATGACGGTATCCCGCGCCCGGGCGCAAAAATCGAGCGACGCTGCGTCACGAATGCGGGAATCATTGGATCGAAGCATCCGGCCATGCTAGCGGGCGGCCACCTCCAACCAGTTAGCGGAAACATTCAGTATATGTTGGCATACTTGCTTGCCGGCGTTGTCGCGGGATTTTTCTCGGCGGTGGTCGCGCTTTTGCTCGGTCACGGCGGGACAGCCGCACTCGCATGTTATTCTCTCTTCGGAATCCTCGGCTTCGCCGCCACGGTGGTGTTGCGAATGCTGCTCGCCTCCCGGTCCGCGATCCGGAACGGCAAGCCGGCCCGAGCGGCTCGGAAGCGCCCTGTTCGCGTGGTATAACCCATGAATCGTCATACCCCTGCCGGCCACCACCTTTGCTCGGAGGCGGCAACCGAATTTCGCCGGTTGCTGAATGAAACCGGCCGTCCGCCGAGCATGAAGGATGTCGCCACGAGGCTTGGCGTGACCCCGGACGCGCTCACGCCATTCTGCCACGGCGATCCGATCTCGCGGAAATGGCGTTCGAAAGTGCCCTGCAGCGTCTCGTCGACCGTTGCATCCGTTCAGCCACGATGGTGGACCGCGGGGACCAGCTTGGGCAGGTCGCGGCGCTTGTCGATACCTATATCGACTGGGCCGTCGATCATCCGGGCGTCTTCCTGGCGCTTTGTTCGGCGTCCTCCGCGGAGATCCACGAACGTGAACGGATTATCGCCCTCGATGACCGTTGCAAGGCGCCCGACATGCGCAGGCCCGGTGGGCGCAACGATGCCCTGCTCGGCCATCCGCCCGGATGAACTATCCGTTCTAGAACTGCGTTTCTTCACCACACGCTTGAACCAAAGGGGGAAGGAATGACGATCATTGACCGTTCCATCATCCGTCTTTTGGAACTGATGCGCGACGAAGATGATGAGGGCCGCTTACGCGAAACCGATGTTATCGGTCCAACGTTGCGCGATTCGCTTCTGAGAGCGCACCTTGTTCTGGAGGCGGAACGCTGCACCGGGAGGTGAGCCGGGATCTCGATCCGTGCTGTGCGGCGACAGCAATACTGGCAGGTGTCCAATAACCAAATAACCAAAGCCCGCACAGGGGAGTGCGGGCCAACTGTGAAAAATGCAGACGCATCAACAGAACTTAATTGGTAGCGTGGGTCAAATCGTTCAGGCGGCATGAGGCGGATTGTTGCCGTCCGGCTGATCGGGCTTACGCCGAGAACCCATGGTGAAGCTATTTCAGCCACAGCCCCACAGGGGGTGGACGCTGAGCTGTGATATCAATCGCTACCGGTCCAGAAAAAGATTCGGCGACGATCACATAATCATCCTGCCGAAGGCGAGGGCCAATCCATTTGCGGATCTCTTCATAAGAGGTCATGTCCAGTGGATAGGAAACAATCTCAACGTCGAAATTTTTACGCAAAGATGCAGTAAAATCTGACAACAAGCGGCCTGTGCCGTCGAGACCTGGAAGCACCACGATTTTCATGGCTCGGAAGTATCACACTTGGCAACAGAATTAAAACTGTATCTGCAACGTCCGCTCCGTCCAGACCGCGACCGATCTGCTACATCGACGCGAAAGAGCTTGCGGAAATATTAGGCAGATGACGGGGATCAGCCGGATGGCCGTATCATCTCTTTCGCGCCACGATGTAAGGCCGGAACCCGCTACCCTTCGTTGCATGGTTTTCCATGGCAAGTATCTCGAAGCCTGCGGTCGATATACGCTGCTTCAGTTCGGTTTCCCGGAAGACGCCCACATAGGGGGCCTTTCCTATCGCGCGCATCACGGGCAGGGCGAGCTTGATCAGAACGTTCATATCGCCGATGCAGGGTGTTTTC
>JAAZLP010000386.1 GCA_012799265.1 Phyllobacteriaceae bacterium
CGAGGCCGTGGTCGGTCAGAGCATGATGGTGCTGGCCGCCACGAGCCTCTTTGCCCTGCTCCTCACCGCCATTGGCAGTGTGTTGCTGTCGCGGCGGTTGATGCGCCCGATCCCGGAACTTGCAGCAGTGATGGATGCCATTGCCGAGGGCAAGTTCGACACGGAGGTGCCCTATACGGCGCGGCGCAACGAAATCGGTGCGATGGCGCGGGCCGTAGAGGTCTTCCGGGCCAATGGCGCGGCCAAGGCCATTCTCGATATCGAGGCGCGCCAGCATCTGGCGCAGGCTGCCGATCATACCGGGCAGCTCGAGGCCATTGCCCGCAGCCAGATCGTGGTCGAGTTTAATCTCGAAGGCACGGTAATCAGCGCCAATGCAAACTTCCTCAACCTTGTCGGTTACGCACTAGGGGAGATCGTTGGCAAACCAAACGCGCTTTTCCTTTTCGACGCCGATCCTGCGAGCCAGACCTATCGAGCCTTCTGGCAAGAACTGGCGGCAGGCCAATTCAAGAGTGGGGAATATCGTCGCCGAACAAGGGACGGAAGCGAGGTTTGGATCCAGAGTACCTTTACGCCGATCTTCGACACCGAGGGTGTTGCCTATAAGGTGGTCCAGTTCGCAACCGAAGTTACCGCGCGGCGGCAGTCGGTTGCTGCTATTGGAGAAGGGCTGGAGCGCCTCGCCAGGGGCGATCTTACGCATCGGATCGAAACGCCGTTCCCGCCCGAATTTGAAGACTTGCGGATCGCCCTCAATGGCACGGTTGAACGCTTCGCCGACGTCATCAGCCAGCTGCGGGAGAGTGTGCGCGCGCTTCGCCTTGCCAGCGGGGAACTGCTGACCGGCGCCAATGACCTATCCGAGCGCACCACAAGGCAGGCGGCAACTATCGAGCAGACTTCGGCGGCCATGGAGGAACTGGCCAGCACCGTCGCCAGCAATGCCGGCATGGCCGAAGAGGCAGCACGCAAGGCCGAGATCGTTTCCCGTGCAGCCGAGGATAGCGGCGCGGTGATGGTCGATGCCACAGATGCCATGGAGAGGATCACCCAGTCCTCGGCCAGGATCTCCAATATTATCGGGCTCATTGACGATATCGCCTTCCAGACCAATCTCCTCGCGCTCAATGCGTCGGTGGAAGCCGCGCGGGCGGGCGAGGCAGGCAAGGGCTTTGCGGTTGTCGCCGTGGAAGTGCGCCGGCTGGCGCAATCGGCGGCGCAGGCTTCTTCGGAAGTAAAAGCCCTGGTCGATCACAGCGGGCAGGAAGTGCGCAGCGGCGCCGATCTCGTGGAAGCGGCAAGCGGCAAACTTAAGGCCATGCTCGGTGCGCTTGAGGACAATAATGAACTGGTTCGCGCCATTGCCCGGGCGAGCCGCGAACAGGCCGCGTCCATTGAAGAGGTCAATACCGCCGTGCGGACGCTGGACCAGATGACCCAGCACAATGCCTCGCTGGTAGAAGAAACCAATCAGGTGATCGGCCAGACCGAGAGCCAGACCCAGGCGCTCGACGAAATCGTCGACATCTTTCAGGTGGGCGAGCAGAGCAAGGTGGTGACGACGAGCCGTCGCGCCGCCTAGGCGAGCGCGGCCTCGACCAGCGCGCGGGCGTGAAGATCGGTGGTGTCATAGACCGGCAGGGGGCTGACATCGTCGTCGATCAGCATGCCAATCTCCGTGCAGCCGAGAATGACGGCCTGGGCGCCACGGGCAGCGAGGCGCTCAATGGCGGTCACATAGATGCGCCGGGATTCCTCGCGCACAATGCCCTTGCAGAGTTCCTCATAGATGATGCCGTTGAGATTGGTGCGGTCCACCTCAGGAATGAGCGGGGTGAGGCCGCGCTCGGCGAGGCGATCCTTGTAGAACCCCATCTCCATGGTGAAGCGCGTGCCGAGGAGGCCAATGGTGTCAAAGCCATCGGCAAGCAGGGCATCTGCCGTGGGATCGGCGATATGGATGAAGGGGATGTCGATGCCCGCCATCATCCGGTCGGCCGTGACATGCATGGTATTGGTCGCAAGCCCCAGGACTTCGGCACCTGCGGCGACGAGGCCTTTGGCGGCAGCGTTGAGAAGGTCACCGGCCTCGTCCCAGCGCCCCTCGGCCTGCATGGCCGCAATGGGTGCGAAATCGAGCGAGTGGATGATGACAGGGGCCGAATGGAGGCCGCCGAGGCGGCGCGCGGCCTCCTGATTGAGAATGCGATAATAGTGGGCCGTCGATTCCCAGCTCATGCCGCCAATGAGGCCGATGGTCTTCATCTCTTTCAGGCCGGACTGAAGCGCTGCGGGATGTGTGCGAAGGCCTCGGCGACCTTTTCATAGGCGTCGCGCTTGAAGGGGACGATGAGGGAGGGCGTCTTGCTCAGCCGCTCCCAGCGCCAGCCATCAAATTCCGGGTCGAACTTGCCGCCACCGGGGGAAAGCACATCGATCTCGCTCTCGTTGCCGGTCAGCGCAAAGGCAAACCAGCGCTGCCGCTGGCCGCGATACTTGCCCTTGAAGGCGACGCCCAAAGCTTCGTCGGGAAGGTCGTAGTAAATCCATTCCGGTGCCTCGGCGAGAAGGCTGACCGTGCGGACATTGGTTTCCTCAAAGAGCTCGCGCAGCGCCGCCTTAAGCGGGTCCTCGCCCTTGTCGATACCGCCTTGGGGCATCTGCCAGGGGGCGCCATGGGCGGCGGACTGGTCGGGGTCGCCCTCGAATTTGCGGCGGCCGATAAAGACCTGGCCAAGCTTGTTGAAGAGGGCGATGCCCACGCAATCACGATAGGGCAGGGTCTCACGGTCCGGCCGTTCAGTCATCGAAATTCTCTATTTCATCAGCACGCTGGCGGGGACCAGGGCGATCCCCTTGGCGTCGAGTTCGGCAGCCCATTCCGATACGGTGGTCACGGAAATGGGTAGTCCGCTGATAATACCGATGGCGCTGCCCGAGGACAGGGCCTGGGTCTCAAGGCTGGCAAGCGCTGAGAGAATGGATGCGCGGGCGGGATTGGCGTCGATGACGGTGCCGGCGCGGGCATAGGGGACCTTGTTGGCGCCAGCCAACTGGGCAGCCACCGAGCGATTGGAAGAGCCATCGTCGATATAGCCAAGGCCGCGGGCGCCAAACTCTTCCATGATCGGGCCCATATCGGCAGCCGAGGCGGTGAAGCGGGCGCCCATATTGTTGATGACACCGAAATAGCCGCCGAAGCGGGACATCAGCCAGAACAGCTTGTCGAGATTGGCGCGCGGCGTCTCGCCGGTCAGCATGGTGTGCGGGCCGGGATCGTTCTGGGGATAGTCGAAGGGCTCCATGGGCACTTCGAGCATGACCTCGTGGCCGGCAGTACGGGCAGCAGAGACAGTGTTCTCGAGCGAGCGGCCATAGGGCGCGAAGGCGAGGGTCACGGCGTTGGGCAGGCTGTCTATGGCGTCGAGCGAGCCTTGCTCATTGATGCCGAGGCCGGTGACGATGATGGCGATCTTCGGGCCGTCGGCCAGGGCGCCCGCTTCGGCGGGGCGCTTATAGGCGTCAAAGGGGGTGAGCCCGGTGCTGGACATGCGCGGAATGTCGCCGTCCGAGGTCTGTTCAAGCAGATCGGGCAGCGTGCCGAAGCGGTTGTCGGCCTGGCTGGTGCCGGAAGTCGGTGTGGTGAGGGGCGCCGTGCCGGCGGGATATTGCTGGGGATCGGCGGTGATGGTCGCCGGTCGGCTCTGGACGCTGTTGGCGACGGCGTTGGCGTCGCGGGTCGAAGTGATGGCGACTTCCTGGCTGGGGCGGCCGCCATTGGGGTCTTCAACGAGCACGATGCGCAGGATGGCGCCGCCGAGGATGAGGGCAATGAGAAGGAAGAGCACCCGCGCCAGGGGAAAGCGGAAGCGACCGCCCGAGCGTCTCGTCCGGCGTTTGCGGCCCGTCAGTGGCGTCGACAGGTCATTGACCATGGGCAATCGGCTCTCTGGCTCGGGGCGCAGGACGAATCATCGCGCTGCGCCCCAGACTAGCATGTCTTCTGACTATTCAGCCTTGGGCGGGAAGGCCTCGTGGGTCTCCTCGCCATTGATCAGGCGGATGGCATATTGGAGCTGGGTATCGTCCGCCTTTTCGGCCGGGACATAGACCGAGGAGCCGACCGTGGCTTCTTCCTCGCCGTCGCCGGTGATATGGCCCTGGAGGCCGGCTTCGCCGATGATCTCGTCGCGGCCCTGGAATTCCTCCGGAACGACCTGGCGGACTTCGATATCGGGCGTGATGCCGAGAGCCTGGATGGAGCGGTTGTTCGGCGTGTAGTAACGCGCCGTGGTCAGCCGCATGGCGCCATCGGGGCCGAGCGAAATGATCGACTGGACCGAGCCCTTGCCGAAGGACCGGGTGCCGACCAGCGTTGCCCGCTTGTGGTCCTGGAGGGCGCCGGCGACGATTTCGGAGGCTGAGGCGGAGCCGCCATTGATCAGCACGACCATGGGCACATCGGCGAGTTTGGCGTCGAGCGGATCGGGACCGGAGTCGTAGCGATCACTTTCGCTCTCGGTACGGCCACGGGTCAGCACCACGGCGCCGCGATTGAGGAAGGCGTCGGCGACATAGACGGACTGGGTGACAAGGCCGCCCGGATTGTTGCGGAGGTCGAGGATGATGCCCTTGGGCGCCTCGCCATTGCGTTCCTCATAGATGTCTTCGATGGCCCGTTCGATGCCGACAAAGGCCTGTTCGGTGAAGCGGGAGAGACGCAGCACGGCAACATCGCCTTCGAGCGACCAGCGGACGGCGCGGAGCGAGATGGTGTCGCGGGTCAATTCGAACTCGAGCGGTTCGCTGACGCCTTCGCGGAAGACGGTGATCTTGACCTGCGTGCCGACAGGGCCGCGCATCTTTTCGACAGCTTCGTCCTGGGTCATGCCCTGGACCTGCTGGCCATCGATCTCGATGATGAGGTCGTTGGAGAGGATACCGGCACGGGCGGCAGGGGTATCGTCGATGGGCGAGACGACCTTGATCACCTGGTCTTCCATGATGATCTCGACGCCCAGACCACCGAACTGGCCGGAAATGTCCTCGCGGGTATCGTCATAATCCTGCGGCGGCAGGTAGCCGGAATGCGGATCGAGCGAGGTCAGCATGCCCTGGATGGCGGCGCGGATCAGCTCTTCTTCGTCGGGCGGATCGACATATTCGGCGCGGATGCGGTCAAAGATTTCGCCGAAGAGATTGAGGTCGGCATAAATCTCCATGGGATCGCGCGGCGCGGCAGCGCGCTCGGCTGCGGTCGGCTCGGGCTTTTCGCCGCTGGGATTGGGTGTCTCCTCAGCAGGGACCTCGTCTGCGGGCAGCTCTTCGGCCGGCGCTTCCTGAGCGGGTGCGGTCTGCTGATCCTGGGCCAGCAGCAGCGGGGAGGGAACCAGCAAGGCCGCGAGGGTTGCGGCGAGGCCAAAGTTGGAGAAGCGCATGGAGGGTTTATCCCGTCTGTTCCTCGTTCGCCCACCAGAAGGAGGGATCGAACGGCTCATTGTTCTGTCTCAGTTCAATATAAAGGGTCGGCCGGGCGTTGCCAGCACTGGTCGTTACTGTCCGTCCAATTGTGCGTGATCCCATTGTCCCCAAAGGTTCGCCCATCTGCACGAACTGGCCGATGTCGGCGGTGATGGTTTCCAGACCCGCGAGCAGCGCGGTGTAGCCATCGCCGGTATTGAGAATGACGATCTGGCCATAATTGAGGTAGGGGCCCTTATAGAGCACCCAGCCATCGGCCGGGGCGACCACCTGGGCGGCCGCAGGCGTGACAATGGACTGGCCCTGGGCGATGCCGCCGCGGCCGTCATTGGCGCCGAAATTGACCACGGTCTCGCCGGTGGACGGCTGGACGAGATAGCCCTTGGTCAGCGGGAAGGGCACGGCCGGCTGGGTGCGGGCGCTATTGGCAAAGGCAAGCTGGATGGCCTCGGCCGAGAGCTGCGGCAGCTCGGTTTCATCCGGCGGGGTCGTTGCGGCCGCACCGGCGGCGGCGCGTTCGGAAAGTGCGCCGATCAGCTCGCGCAGGCTGCTGGCGCGCTCGGCAAGGGCGATGGCGGCCGCTTCCTCGGCTTCGAGCTCAGCGCTCATCTGGGTGATGCCGGATTTGCGCGCCGCAATCAGGGTGGCGATGCGGAGCTGCTCTTCCTCCAGCACGTCGTGATTGGCCTTGAGGGTGGCTTCTTCGGCCAGGGCCGCGGCCTTGATATCGGTCAGCGCCTTGAGGTCGGCGGAGACGGCATCCGCCTTGGCGCGCAATTGCGGAACGATGGCGGCAATGAGCATGGCGCCACGCGCCGAGCCCAGGGCATCGTCAGGATCAACAATCAGGGCCGGGGGCGGATTGAGCGAGATGCGCTGCAGGGCGGCGAGAACATTGGCAATTTCGGCATCGGCGCCATCCAGGCGCCCGCGCACTTCGAGCTCACGAATGATGAGATCGGAAAGGCGCTCCTCGACATCGGCGACTTCGATCTCGGCCAGTTTTACGCGCTGAGCAGCGGCGATAAGGGCTGCGTTCTGTTGGGTGCGGTCGCCTTCCATGGCCTCGATCTCGGCCTTGAGGGCGTCGATGCGCTCGCGGCTGATGGTGAGGGAGGCTTCGACCTCTGCAAGATCGGCGGCGCTGCCTTCGGGCGTATCTGGTACATCCGGATCAGCGGCGGGATCGGGCGCGGCCTCGGCCGCGGGCGCAGAGTCGAGCGAAATGCCCGGCCGCAAGTCGCCTTCGATGGGCGCCGGGGTTTCCGTCTGGGCAAAAAGCGGCAGGGCCAGAGTTCCGGCGAGCAGAGTGCTCACCAGAATGGCTGTCGCTCGACGGACCGGCCGCAGACGCATGTAGGCTCCAGAATTTGCCGCCTCGGGGGCGAATCAGTTGCAGCAGACTAGCAATTGGACGGCAAACCGCAGGTTAACTTGTCTTAACCATAACGCGATCGTCACCCTGCCCTTCCTGACACCAGGAGAGCGGCAGCTCTGGGGCAGGGATGGCGCTAATCGCCGCGATGATAGGGATGGCCGGAAAGAATGGTGGTGGTGCGATAAAGCTGCTCTGCCAGCATGATGCGCACCAACTGATGCGGCCAGACCATTGGGGAGAAGCTGATCGCGAGATCAGCCGAGCGGACAAAGTCCGGATCAATGCCATCGGCCCCGCCAATGACGAAGCTGACGGCCGGGCGACCATCGTCGCGCCAGCGCTCGATCTGCCCGGCGAAACTTTCCGAGGTGAGGGATTTGCCACGCTCGTCCATCATGACGAGGACGCCTTCGGGCAGGGCGGCGCGCAGGGCCTTGGCCTCATCGGCCTTTCGGCTGGCGGCAGAGGAGGCGCGGGATTCGGGCAGTTCGATCACGTCAAAGCCGGTGAGGGCCATGGGTTTGCCGCCGCCGGTGGCGCGGTCGAGATAGCGCCAAACCAGTTCGCGTTCCGGCCCCGATTTCATTCGCCCAATGGCTGCGATGGTGATGCGCATGGCAAGCGGCTCGACATTCGTAGAAAACTGATTTAAGTCAGCAGCACTGACCTAATAGGTGCATCAATGTCATTCGACATTTTCCTGGCGCTGTTGTCGTTCTCCTTTGCCTCTTCGGCAACCCCGGGACCGAATAATCTAATGCTGCTGTCCTCTGCGGTGACCTTCGGGTTCCGACGGACCCTGCCGCACATGTTCGGGGTCGCGATCGGATTTACCGTCTTGCTGCTGGCCGTCGGATCAGGGCTGGGGGCGGTGCTGACGGCGTTTCCGGCCCTGCATGTGATCCTCAAGATCGTTGGCGGCAGCTATCTTGTTTATCTGGCCTATCGGATTGCCACGTCGAATTCGATTGATGCCGACGAGAAAAAGAATGCAAAGCCACTGAGCTTTCTGGGCGCGGCGGCTTTTCAATGGGCCAATCCAAAGGGCTGGGTGATGGCGGTGACGGCCATGGCAACCTATCCCGACCCTGCCAATTACTGGCCGAGCATGGTTCTGGTCGCGGTCATTTTTGGCTTGGTGAACCTGCCCAGCATCACAATCTGGACCGTGGCGGGCGTGGTATTGCGCAATTGGCTGGCCGATCCGGTGCGGCTGCGCATCTTCAACATCACCATGGCGGTGCTGCTGGTCGCGAGCCTCTGGCCGATGCTGCGCTGAGAACGCGGAGCCTTCCAAGGAAAGCTCCGGTCAGAATGCGAATTGCTTAGTGCTGATCGGCCGCGAAATCGGCCTGCCACATCTTTTCGATCGAGTAGAACTCGCGCACTTCCGGGCGGAAGATGTGTACGATGACGTCACCGGCATCAACCAGAACCCAGTCAGCATGGGTCAGGCCTTCGACGCGCGGCTTGCCGTGACCGTTGTCGCGCAGGGCGGTGATCAGCTGATCGGCAACGGCCGCGACATGACGATGCGAGCGGCCAGAGGTGACCACCATGTGGTCAGCCAGAGACGACTTGCCAGTGATGTCCACCGAAACCGTATCTTCGGCCTTGGCGTCATCGAGGGTGTCGAGGATGAGGTCGATCAGGGGCTTCTGCGAGGCAACCACGGGGGCGCCGGAAGCCGGGGCGGTATTTTCGGGCAGCGCGGCCATCAGAAGCGGCCTTCCGCCCATGCGAGAGCATGGGTCATGCGAAAGATAAAAATCCTTGGTTGTTGATCGGAATGTAGCGGCGTCGTGACAACGGCAAGCCGACTGTTCCTGTTCCGGTGACAATGATCACTGGCGCAAATATGCGCTTTTGCGGCGCATTCTGCAAGGTCGGCGCAGAAAAAGGGTTATTTAGCCTTTGCCGATGCGCGGATAGCGCTGGAGGAGAGCGTCGACTGGCGGCCACGGAGATAAATCCAGGCGGGCGGCGGCATGGTGGCGAGGAGGGCAGGCCTGGCTTCGTCGATCTGCGCATAGTCCAGCACATTGGCCGCGCGGGAGGCGAGCGCCCGATGGGCAGAGCCGGGGCGGACATAGACGGCGATTGGCAGGCGACGGGCAATGTCGCGCCAGCGCTGCCAGCGATGGAAGTCGGCGAGGCTATCGGCGCCCATGATCCAGACAAAGCGGCGGCCGGGCAGGGAGGAGGTCAGGAAATCGACCGTCTGCCAAGTATAGGAAAAGCCTTTTGCGGCCTCAAAGCCGGTGACGCGGATGCGCGGGTCGCGGATGGCGGCGCGGGCGGCGAGAACGCGCTGCTCCAGTGACGGCAGGTTGGAATTGTCCTTGAGGGGATTGCCGGGGGTGACGAGCACCCAGAGAGCGTCGAGCTGGAGACGGCGGAGGGTTTCCTCCATCACCAGCAAATGGCCGTCATGGATGGGATTGAAACTGCCGCCGAAGAGGCCGATCCGTATGCCGGGGGCGGAGGGCGGGATTTCGGTTATGCCGGGGATGCGGAGCTTTGGGCGGAGCATTTTAGGACCGGGGCTCCGGAAGATACCCCCACCCGACCTCCCCCTGAAGGAGGGGGAGGGGGGAGCCGGTGAAATTGGCGATACTTTGCCCCAGGCACAGATGGGCCCCTCCCCCGTTACCGGGGGAGGTTGGGTGGGGGCGGTGCGGGGCAGCGCCGCTGATCAAGGGCGCAGCTGGCCGTTGCCGCGGACGCGGTATTTGAAGCTGGTGAGCTGTTCGACGCCGACCGGGCCGCGGGCATGCATCTTTCCGGTGGCGATGCCGATCTCGCCGCCAAAACCAAATTCACCGCCATCGGAGAACTGGGTCGAGGCGTTGTGCATGAGCACCGCGCTGTCGATCTCGTTGAAGAACTTTTCGACCACTGCCGGGTCCTCAGCGATGATCGCCTCGGTGTGGTGGCTGGAATAGTGCTCGATGTGGTCGATGGCGGCCTGGGCGCTGTCGACGACCTTCACCGAAATGATGGCGTCTTCATATTCGGTCTTCCAATCCTCTTCGGTGGCAGGATTGGCGGTGGGGATCAGCGCGCGGACAGTCTCGTCGCCACGAATCTCGCAGCCCTTGGCGGCGAGGGCCTCAACGATGGGTTTGAGATGGGTGCCGACCACGTCCTTGTGGACGAGCAGGGTTTCAGCGGCACCGCAAATGCCGGTGCGGCGCATCTTGGCGTTGAGGGTGACGGCGACGGCTTTGTCGAGATCAGCAGACGCGTCGATATAGACGTGCACGAGGCCCTCAAGGTGCGAGAAAACCGGCACGCGGGCTTCGTTCTGAACGCGGCTCACCAGCGACTTGCCGCCGCGCGGGATGATGACGTCGATATTGCCATCGAGGCCCTTGAGCATTTCGCCCACGGCTGCGCGGTCCGTGGTGGGCACGAGCTGGACGCATTCGACGGGGAGACCGGCGAGGTGCAGGCCATCGAGAAGGCATTCCACAATGGCGCGGGACGAATGGAAGCTGTCCGAGCCGCCGCGGAGGATCACGGCATTGCCCGACTTGATGCAGAGCGCGCCGGCATCGGCGGTTACATTGGGGCGGGATTCAAAGATGACGCCGATGACGCCGAGCGGGGTGCGCACGCGTTCGATGTGAAGGCCGTTGGGGCGGTCCCATTCGGAAATGACGGCGCCGACCGGATCGGGCTGGGCGGCAATGGTTTTGACCGCCTCGATGATGCCGTCGATGCGCGCATCGTTGAGCAGGAGCCGGTCGAGGAAGGCGCCGGAGATGCCCTTTTCCTTGGCTGCCGCCATATCGAGTTCATTGGCGGCGAGGATTTTCTTGCGGTGCGCATTGATGGCGCCGGCGGCGGTGAGGAGGGCGGTGTTCTTCTGCTCGGCCGTTGCGATGGCGAGGGCGCGCGCGCCGATGCGGGCGTTGCGGCCCAGCTCGGCCATGATCGCGGAAATGTCCTCGGTGGTGTTTTCGAGGGCGCTCATTCAACTTCCTCCGTGGTGCTGACCAGCACCAGATTGTCGCGATGGACCATTTCGGAGCGGTTGCCCACGCCGATCAGGTCACCGATGAATTCACTGCGCTTGCCCATGACGAGCCGCGCGTCGTCGCTGTCGAGACCCGCAAGACCGCGGGCAATCTCGCGGCCCTCCGGGTCGGTAATGGAAACCGTGTCGCCGCGCTCAAAGGTACCTGAAATCTTGGTGACACCGATGGGCAGGAGCGAGCGGCCCTGACGCAGCGCGCGCACGGCACCGGCATCGAGCTGCAGCTTGCCGGCAACGGCGAGCGTGCCGAGAATCCAGCGTTTGCGGGACTGGGCGCGGGCGGTTGAGGCTTTGAAGAGGGTATGGAGCCCGCCTTCGGTGAGACGACGCAGCGGATGCGGTTCGGTGCCCTTGGCGATGATCATGGCGGTACCGGCCAGGGTCGCGATCTTGCCGGCTTCAACCTTGGTGGTCATGCCGCCGCGCGAGAGATGGCTCGCCGCGCCACCGGCCATGGCTTCGATGGCGGGGGTGATGGCGTCGACCACGGGGATATGGGCGGCGTTCGGGTCCTTGGCGGGTGGGGCCGTATAGAGACCGTCGATATCTGAGAGAAGGATCAGGAGATCCGCCTCGATCATGGTCGCAACGCGGGCCGAGAGACGGTCATTGTCGCCATAGCGGATTTCCGCGGTGGCAACGCTGTCGTTCTCGTTGATGATCGGCACGGCCCCCAGACTCAGCAGCGTCTGGATGGTCGTCCGCGCATTGAGGAAGTAGCGGCGCTCTTCGGTGATATTGGGCGTGATGAGGATCTGGCCGGTGACGATCTGGTGGCGGCCAAGGGCGTCCGCCCAGGCCTGGGAGAGCGCGATCTGGCCGGCGCTGGCGGCAGCCTGAGACTGTTCCAGCGTCAGGGTCAGGGCGGAAAGGCCGAGCAGGCTCCGGCCAAGCGCGATGGCGCCGGAGGAGACGATGACCACCTCCCGGCCTTCAGCCTTGAGCGCAGCGATGTCCTCAGCCAGCTGGGCCAGCCACTCGGCGCGCAGCTTGCCGGCCTTGTCGACGAGCAGCGCCGAGCCGATCTTGATGGTTATGCGGCGATAGGCCGAAAGCGGGTTCTGGGTCACTTGCGATATGCCCTTGCCTGATGCTGCGCGATCAGGGGGTCCATTTGGGTTCGATCTTGCGGCGTTCGGCCTCGTCGGCCTCGGCCTTTTGGGTGTCGAGAATGTTGAGCACGTCGTAGAGCACCTGCTCTACGCCCTGGCCGGTGACGCCGGAAACCAGACGCACGGTGGCCTTGCTGGCCTTCTTGAGCGCCTTGACCTTGGCGTCGATCTCTTCCTCGGTTAGCGCATCGACCTTGTTGAGGACGACGATCTCTTCCTTGTCGGCGAGCACGTCCGCATAGGCAGCGAGTTCGTAGCGCACGGCCTTATAGACATGGGCGACATCTTCATTGGTGCCATCGATGAGATGGATGAGGACATTGCAGCGCTCGATATGGCCGAGGAAACGGTCACCGATGCCGATGCCTTCGCTGGCGCCTTCAATGAGCCCCGGAATGTCGGCGAGGACGAATTCACGCTCGCCAATCCGCACAACGCCCAGATTGGGGTGGAGCGTGGTGAAGGGGTAATCGGCAATCTTCGGCTTGGCCGCGGAAACGGCGGCGAGGAAGGTCGACTTGCCGGCATTGGGCTGACCGACGAGACCGGCGTCCGCGATCAGCTTGAGGCGCAGCCAGATGCCCTTTTCGATGCCTTCCTGGCCCGGATTGGCGCGGCGGGGCGCCTGATTGGAGGAGGTCTTGAAATAGGCATTGCCGAAGCCGCCATTGCCGCCCTTGAGCAGCACGACGCGCTGGCCGACTTCGGTGAAGTCGGCGATCAGCGTTTCCCCGTCATCCTCAAAGATCTGCGTGCCCAGCGGCACCTTCAGGACGATGTCGGCGCCATCGGCACCGGTGCGGTTCTGGCCCATGCCGTGGGTGCCC